>NZ_JAEHCH010000026.1:0-82167 GCF_016483245.1 Bacillus cereus group sp. N31
AAAGTTAGTTTGTCTAGCATCTAAAAATAAAAATTGACGTTTCACGTTGTTTGTTTCGTTCAGTTTTCAAAGAACTACTTGGTCGCTCATTTGCGACTTCCTTATGTTAACATCTTCGTTTTTCGATGTCAACTAAGTTTTTCAATTTCTTTTTTGTCATTTTCTGCGTTTCCGCATCAGCGACGTTTATTAATATATCATGCAGTATATATAGGGTCAATACTTTTTATAAAAAAATTTCACATCCCGTTAAGGAGTTAAAAAACCTTTGATAACCATTATTATTTCCGTTCGTTCTTCATTCCTCCTTATTTCATATCTTATCGCTTTAACATAATCTCCAGTGAATGAAAATTCTAAATTTTATGTTATATTATTATTATAGGAGTGTGGTGAGAATGAGCATTAAATATTCAAACAAAATCAATAAAATTCGGACCTTTGCATTAAGTTTAGTATTTATCGGCCTCTTCATTGCATACTTAGGTGTCTTTTTCCGCGACAACATTATTATTATGACAACATTTATGATGGTTGGTTTTTTAGCTGTTATCGCTAGTACTGTCGTTTACTTTTGGATTGGTATGTTATCTACAAAGACTATACAAATCATTTGTCCAAGCTGCGATAAACCAACAAAAATGCTCGGTCGTGTCGACGCATGTATGCATTGCAATCAACCTTTAACACTTGATCGAAATCTAGAAGGAAAAGAATTTGATGAGAAATATAATAAGAAGAGCTATAAATTATAGGGATATAGGGTACAGTTCTATTTACAAAGCTAAAGAAGTTTCAACTCATTAAAAAGTCGATTTCTTAACCAAGAAATCGACTTTTTAATTTTTCCTTATTAAACTGAAGTTCCCGTTAGTTTAATAAGGAGAAAGGCTATTAGAAAAACGATGCCTTTCATATCGCTTACTGTCTTCTTCTAAAATTTATTATGTCTATTTTTTCGATATTACAGTAAACATCCCCGTCATGTTGGGTGAGTAATCTTTAAAATTATATTTTTCATAGAATGACGTTTTACCTTCTGATGCAAACAAACCAACAAACGCTTTATCCGGTGCAGTCTGATTTAAGTATTCAACTAAAGCACTCATTATTTTCTTTCCAATACCATTCTTTTGATAATCTGGATGAACCACTATATCTTGAATATAGAAATAGATAGCCCCATCACCAACAATTCTCCCCATACCCACAATTCGATTATTATCATTGACTGTTACGCAGTAAATAGAATTTTGAAGTGATGTTTCCACCACTTCAAAATTCATATAATTAGTCCACCCGACAGAGTCACATAAATACTTGTATTCTTCCAATGTTGGAATGTTATTTTTAATCTCATATGTTTTCAAAGCGCATCCCCCAAGATGTTATTTTCACTACATAAAATCTATTCGACGCAGTTTTATCTAACCCTCTTACTAACGTAACTTGCCCCCATGGGCCTTTCCACTTAACGCTGTAATTCCAAATAAACATAAGATACCTTTATATAATAAAAAAAGAGGCTGACGTAACTGTCAGCCTCTTTTTTTATTATATATTACGCCTTATGACACTCTGGACAAACGCCATAAATTTCTAAGCGATGACTATTAATAACGAAGCCTGTCGTTTTCGCAGCTTCCTCTTCAAGCTGTTCCAATCCTCCATAAGGAAAATCAACAATCTTACCACATTTTTCACAAATCACATGATAATGTTGACTTGTAACATAATCAAATCTACTTGAAGCGTCTCCATAAGTTAATTCCTTTACAAGTCCAACTTCTTTAAATACACGTAAGTTATTATAAACAGTTGCAACACTCATATTTGGAAACTTACCTTCTAATGCTTTATAAATGTCATCCGCTGTTGGGTGCGTCATAGATTCCACAAGGTACTCTAAAATAGCATGACGCTGTGGAGTAATGCGTACACCCGTATTTTTCAGCATTTCTAGCGCTTCTTTTAATTCTTCTTTGACCACCGTCATGCACCCCGATTCTATACGGATTATTATTTTATAATTCTTATAAAGAGTGTACTCCTTTTCTTATAAATCGTCAATATTTCTACTATAAGTATGTGGTTTATTTTTGTATATAGCCTTATTCTTATGTATCTTTCCCCAGTTTCTATACATTTACATAGAAAAAAGTGCGACATAATCGCACTTGGAATACTATCATCTGAGGAGGTATGCCCTACACTTCCACTTTATGTAAGACGATAAAATATGTATAGACACTTGCCTTACTTCTATATATTTTATCTCCACTATAGGTTTACTTTATATAAGAAAGAACGTCCTCGGTATGCCCTTTTACTTTTACCTTACGCCACTCTTTTACAAGTTCACCGTCTTTATTAATAAGAAATGTCGAGCGTTCGATTCCCATATACTCTTTCCCGAAGTTCTTTTTCAATTTCCAAACATCGTACAATTCTGCCACTTTATGATCTTCATCTACTAAAAGTGTAAATGGAAGTTCATGCTTCTCAATGAATTTCAAATGTCTATTCGCTGAGTCAGGGCTTACACCAAGGATAACCGTATCCTTCTCTTGAAATAATCCATATGCATCACGAAAATCACATGCTTCTGTTGTACACCCTGGAGTCATATCTTTCGGATAAAAATATAGAACTACATTTTTCCCGCGAAAGTCAGCTAAGCGAACTTGTTCTCCGTTACTTCCTTCTAACGTGAATTCCGGTGCCATTTCTCCTACTGTAATCATTATTATCACTCCTTATTGTTTCTTTTACTATATCAAATGCGATCTTATTTTTCATTGTCTATTACAGACCTCATCACAAAAGCAAACGGTAATGTATATCCAATCAGTGCTTCTCCGATTGCAATCCATCTCCCTATTCCAATCGGAGCTATATCACCATATCCAACGGACAATAAAGTGACTGCACTAAAATATAAACAAATTTCAACAAGCTGAAAAGAATGAGCGGTCAACCTTTCACCATCTTCTTTCAAAACTGTAAAACCCATTTCCTCTAATACAACATAACTTAATCCAAATGCAATCAGTACTGTTGTATAAATTAAAAATAACGAGGCTAAATTATATAACGAAAAGAAACGTTTTGAATCTGAATACGAACTCCATAATAATTGGACACTTCTTAAAATAGCTACTGCTGCAATTAATAGAATAAATCCCCATAACATGTCCTCCACCTCATTTTATATGTATGAGATGGGCGGCTGATTTATCCCTTTGAAACGAACAAGCTTCTATAATTAATTCCCCGCACCACGATATCGTTTTACCCCTTGATTCCAGAGAGTAATTGCAATAGTAAAGCAAATGACACCAACAATTGGCGTTGCAAATGCATAGCTATTCCACTCTGTTTTTCTTAAGAAGTACGCCGCTGGGTATACTCCAACAAATGCAAATGGTAAAACAAACGTTAAAATGAAACGAATTACACGGTTATAAATATTAACAGGATAGCGGCCGTAATTACCTATGTTATACATAAGCGGCATAATGGAACTTTTCGCATCCGACCAAAAACCAAGGCTCGCAAGCGTAACAAATATCCCGCCGTACACAAGCGCTCCTCCTCCTACCATCAGTAAGAATAGGAAGAAATCATACCAGTAAAAGGATAAATTTAGTTCCACTGCTGCGTATCCCATTACAATAATTCCTGTAAACGCTCCAATTAAAGATTCAAGTTCCATTCTTTCTAATATAATTTGAAATAAGCTATGAATTGGTCTCGTCAATACACGATCCATTTCACCTTTAATAATGTAACGATCATTAAAGTCCCATATGTTAAAGAATGCTGAAAAAATGGCAAACGGTACTAAAAAGAAACCATAAATAAAGATGACTTCTTCTCGGCTCCATCCTTTTAATGCTTGTGTATGCCCAAATACTACGAGAATAAAGATTAAATTAACCGCTTGTAGTGATAAATCCGAAAGTAATCCGACGATAAAATCGCCTCGATACTCTAATTTAGTTTTTATATATTGGCTTGCGTATTGCAAAAATAATTTTATATATAGCATCCTATCATCCCCCTTGTACAATTAGACGTTTTCTCGCCGTTTTCCACATGAGTACAATTGGAATAATAAGTATAATTGCCCAAATTACTTGAAATAACAAAGCTTCATATAACTCACTTCCCTGTATACCTTCAGAGAAAATCATACTCGGAATATAACTAATTGCTTGAAACGGTAAAAACACCATTGCTTTTTGGGCCCATAATGGATAAAAACTAATCGGTAATAATAAACCAGAAAATAAATCAATCACGACACGTTTTGCATACATAATTCCACTATTATTAAATAAGAAGAATGTAAGCATTCCCGTCATTAAGTTTATTTGTGTATTAATGATAAAGCTAAATATTAACGATAAGAAGAAATATAACCACGTTTGAAAATTCGTTGTAATTTGTAATGAAAATAACAAAGTAACGATGACCATACCTGGGATTGAAAAGAACGCAAAACGAAATATCCCTTCGCCAAGACCTTGCATAACTTTCATTCCTAAATAGTTATATGGACGAATTAGTTCTACCGCCACACGCCCTTCTTGAATCTCCATCGCAATTTCTCTATCTATATTATTGAAATAAAAAGCACGTGCCATCCATGCGATTGCAATATACGTAGTCATTTGCGAAATAGATAAACTTTCAATAGTCTCTTTCCCGCTATAAATCGCTTGCCATAAAAAATAATACGCACCGATATTAATCGTATAAATTAAAATCCCGCTGTAATAATTTGTACGATAAGCAAGCATCATTAAAAAGCGAATGCGAATCATTTCAATATACTTACCCATGCTTAATACCTTCTTCATAAATGTTACGAATTATTTCCTCTGTAGACACTTCGTTAATTTTTAAATCTTTAATTTGAAAAGCTTGTACTACTTTAGAAATAAGCATTGAAATAATAATTTCTTCATTCGGTATTTTTGCAACCCACGCATTTTCCTCTTTCGCTTTTGACCAAACGACTTGACTATCTGGCATAACCATCGATAACATCTGATAAGAAACTGGAGCGACAAATTGAAAATGGATTTCCTTCTCTGCTCCCCACTGTGTGCGAAGGTTATTTAAAGAACCGTCATACATAATATTTCCTTCATCCAGCATGATAACGCGCTCACATAAAGCTTCAATGTCAGTAATATCATGTGTTGTTAATAAAATTGTTGTTTTATAACGTTCATTCATCTCTTTTAAGAATTCACGTATTTTCAATTTCACAAGAACATCTAGCCCTATTGTTGGCTCATCTAAAAATAGTAACGGTGGATTATGAATTAATGCTGCTGCTAATTCACAGCGCATCCTTTGGCCAAGAGATAACTTTCGGACAGGCTTATCTAATAAAGGACCAATATCTAACGTTTCGATTACGTGCTCCATATGTTCCTTATACTGAGTGTCTGAAACACCGTACACTTTCTTCAATAAACGAAACGATTCTTGTACCGCAATATCCCACCAAAGCTGAGAGCGCTGACCAAAAACAACACCAATTGTTCTCACAAATTCTTCTCTTTGTTTATGCGGATTCATTCCGTTCACCGTGATTTGCCCTGAAGTCGGAGTCAAAATCCCTGTAAGCATTTTAATCGTCGTTGATTTACCAGCACCATTCTCACCAATATAACCAACCATTTCACCTTGCTTCACAGTAAAAGACACATCATTTACTGCTGGTACTATTTTATAATTACGATTTAATAAATCGCGAAATGCACCCTTTAATCCCGGACGACTTGAATAGGCTGTAAACTCTTTACGTAACCCTTGTACCTCAATTACCGATTTCATAATCGGACCCCCTTCCTAAATGTCACAACGAATAGTTTACCCAACTGCTCCTTCTATCACAAACAATACGTCTTTTCTAAAAACATGTTAGAATAATACATAGATTTTTGTAAGGAGATGAATTGTAGTGAATTTCACGAAATCAGAAGCATTACATAAAGAAGCTTTAGAACATATTGTTGGTGGTGTTAATAGTCCTTCTCGTTCTTTCAAAGCAGTTGGAGGCGGTTCTCCCGTTGCAATGGAACGTGGAAAAGGTGCTTATTTCTGGGATGTAGATGGAAATAAATATATCGATTATTTAGCAGCATATGGTCCTATTATTACTGGACATGCTCACCCCCATATAACAAAAGCAATTACAACAGCTGCTGAAAATGGTGTACTATACGGAACGCCAACAGCACTAGAAGTAAAATTTGCAAAAATGTTAAAAGAAGCAATGCCTGCATTAGATAAAGTCCGCTTCGTAAACTCTGGTACAGAATCCGTTATGACAACCATTCGTGTTGCCCGTGCTTACACTGGTCGCACAAAAATCATGAAATTTGCTGGTTGTTACCACGGTCATTCCGATTTAGTACTTGTAGCAGCTGGTTCTGGCCCTTCTACTCTTGGAACTCCTGATTCAGCTGGTGTGCCACAAAGTATTGCACAAGAGGTTATTACCGTTCCCTTTAATAATGTAGAAACTTTAAAAGAAGCGTTAGATAAATGGGGACATGAAGTAGCAGCTATCCTTGTAGAGCCAATCGTTGGAAACTTCGGTATTGTAGAGCCTAAACCTGGATTCCTTGAGAAAGTAAATGAGCTTGTTCATGAAGCTGGCGCATTAGTAATTTATGATGAAGTTATTACTGCTTTCCGCTTTATGTACGGTGGTGCTCAAGACTTACTTGGCGTAACACCAGACTTAACTGCACTTGGTAAAGTTATCGGCGGCGGACTTCCAATTGGCGCTTACGGTGGTAAGAAAGAAATTATGGAACAAGTTGCCCCGCTTGGACCTGCATATCAAGCTGGTACAATGGCAGGAAATCCTGCTTCTATGGCATCTGGTATCGCTTGTCTAGAAGTTCTTCAACAAGAAGGCGTATACGAGAAATTAGATGAACTTGGCGCAATGCTTGAAAAAGGAATTTTAGAGCAAGCTACAAAACATAATATCGATATTACAGTAAACCGCCTAAAGGGTGCATTAACTGTATACTTCACGACAAATACAATTGAAGATTACGATGCAGCCAAAAATACAGATGGTGAAATGTTCGGTAGATTCTTCAAACTTATGCTTCAAGAAGGTATTAATTTAGCACCGTCTAAATATGAAGCATGGTTCTTAACGACAGAACATACACAAGAAGATATCGAATATACAATCGAAGCTGTTGGAAGAGCATTTGCTGCTTTAGCAGACAGTAAATAATACTATCATTACAAGGAAAAAAGAAAGGTTACCTTTCTTTTTTCCTTTTTTCTATTTCATAAATCCCGCATTAATAGTATAATTATTCATAATTATCTGTTTTATATTCTTTTAGATCGTTATTATCTCTGTGTACAAGGTGATTTACACCTTAAATAGTAAGATTATTCAATCTTTTACAAGAGGGGGGATTGACGGATGCTCAATAAAAAAAATACATGGACACCGTCTTTATTTCGAGATTATAAAAATGCAGAACATGATGCGTGTGGAATCGTTTCCGTTATGGAAAAAAGAAAAATTCCTACAAAAGAAAATATCGACCTTTGTATACAATCACTAATCAAAATGAACCATAGAGCTGGTTTCATCAATGGCGAAGGCGATGGTATTGGAATCCATATTGATGTACCAAAAGCACTTTGGAACGAAAAATTGAAAAGTAGCGGATATAATCCAACGATTGTGGATCATCCCCACTTTATCGTTGGACATTTTTTTCTAAACAAAAAAGAAAATATTGTTGACTTAAAAAATTACATTCGTACGCAATTAAACAATGAAAACTTTACTATTATTTTCGAAAGTGATGATGTAATAAATTCCGATGCACTCGGTCCACTTGGTAAACAGGAAGAACCTTTATTTTGGCAAGTTGCCCTTATCGCTGAAAATGAAGTTAAAAGTATTGAGCAAACATTATTTGCTGTAACGATAAAAATAGAGGAAACCGAAGCGATTCACGTTGCTTCATTAAGTCGTGATCATGTTGTATATAAAGTTCTAGGTGCTGGAGATACACTTGTTGCCTATTACAACGATTTACAACACCCACTTATCGCTTCAACTATGACACTAGGACATAATCGCTATTCTACTAATACATTATCTAATTTTTTTCGTGTACAACCATTTAGCATTCTCGGACATAATGGTGAAATTAATACAATTGCCAAATTACGTGATCAAGCCGAAATGATTCATGTACCACTAACTGCAGGGGGAAGTGACTCCCAAGATTTAAACCGCACCTTAGAGACTCTTCTTGTTCAATATAACTACAGCTTATTTGAAGCGATGGATATACTATTCCCACCAATTATTAATGAAATAAAACTATACGAAACAAACTTACAAAACTTATACACTTATATAAGAGAAGCTTGGGGACATTTCGCACAAGGACCAGCTGGCATTATTTCACGCTATAAAGATGAAGCTGTATTCAGCGTCGATTCCCTTGGCCTACGACCAGTATGGAAAGTAGAAACAGAAAGCTCTTATATTTTCTCTTCTGAACCTGGAGTTGTATCACCAACCGAATATGTAGAAGAACCGAAACCACTCGCTCCTGGAGAAAAGGTCGGATTAAAATGGAATGAACAAGATGAACTTGTTCTTTATGAATACGACAAATACCAAATTGAAGTATATAATCGTTTCCAAAAACGAATCGATGTTAACAATTATCATTTAAACTTATCTATCCCTGAAGCGAAAGAAATCCAAGGATTATGTGATTCTGTTCAAGTTGAAACGAAACAGTACGTTTCTTTCGGGTGGGATCGAGAGCATATTCAGCTCCTTGAACAGATGGCAACAAAAGGAGTTGAGCCAATTCGCTCACTTGGTCATGACTCGCCACTTGCTGCACTCGATACGGATAGACGAAATATTGCTGACTTTATTAAAGAAAGTGTAGCTGTTGTTACAAACCCAGCAATTGACCGTGATCGTGAAATTGAACACTTCTCTACACGTACTGTAATTGGAGAGCGTCCAAGTTTATTAAGTAAGATGAAACAGCCATTTGTAGTTGAG
This sequence comes from Bacillus cereus group sp. N31, assembly GCF_016483245.1. Taxonomy (NCBI): domain Bacteria; kingdom Bacillati; phylum Bacillota; class Bacilli; order Caryophanales; family Bacillaceae; genus Bacillus; species Bacillus cereus group sp. N31. The sequence goes on from NZ_JAEHCH010000026.1 coordinate 9,101, forward strand.
ATGCTTTCACCAATTATTTTAGAAGGAAGTGTTGCACAATCTATCGCAGCGGAATTGCACACAATTACGTACGAACAACTTATACAATTGTTCGTTACACATAGCTCTATCGCTACAATTTCTGCCACCTTCAGCCCGTTAGAAACTTTACAATGCGCATTAAATCGAATTAGTTCCGAAGCGATAGCTGCCGTTAACAATGGTGCTTCCCTACTATTATTAGATGACGCAAAAGCTCATCAAAATGAACAGTTATGGATGGATCCACATTTAGTTACCGCTAAAGTACATCAAGTATTAAGTGAAAATAAATTACGCCGAAATTGTTCTCTCGTTATACGTTCTGGTGCTCTTCGCTCCTTACACGATATCGTCACACTATATGGATTAGGAGCAGACAGTATTAATCCATATTTATTGTTCGCGACCGTAAATGATGGATCAAAAACACCAATTATGAATCTGTATAATGCACTTAATAAAGGACTAGAGAAAGTCATTTCAACAATTGGAATTCATGAGTTACGTGGTTACGGCCGCCTCTATTCCTCTATCGGATTACATGAGGAAATCGCAAATATATTACAAATTACGAATTTCTTCGGTTCAAATGATTTAGCTTTTTCACTTGAATCGCTTGCTAAAGATGCGAAATCGCGGGCAGATGATTATAACAATCCTAAAATTAGAATGCGAAAATCATTTCATATATTCCCGCGGATTTGGAAAGCAATTGGTGATGTTGCAAAAGGAAATTCTTATGATGATTACCGCGAAAAGTTAAGTGAATTAGAAGACAATAATCCGATTGCAATCAGACACCTTGTTCAAACGAAACAAACAAAGCATGTCGTTCCGGCTGAAGAAGTGTCTATTAGCATTCAAAATCATGATTTACCGTTTATTATTAGTTCCATGTCATTCGGTTCTCAAAATGAAATTGCCTTTCGTGCATATGCAGAAGCTGCCGATCAGCTAAATATGATTAGTTTGAACGGTGAAGGCGGCGAAATTAAAGATATGATTGGCAAATACCCAAATACACGTGGACAACAAGTTGCATCTGGCCGATTTGGAGTAAACGCTGAACTACTAAATTCATCAAATTTAATTGAAATAAAAATCGGTCAAGGCGCAAAACCTGGCGAAGGCGGACATTTACCAGGTTCTAAAGTAACCGCAAAAATTGCTGAGGCACGTAACGCTACAATTGGATCAGATTTAATTTCGCCTTCTAACAACCATGATATTTATTCGATTGAAGATTTAGCTCAAATGATTACAGAAATTAAAACGGCTAATCAACTTGCAAAAGTAGCCGTAAAAGTCCCTGTCGTTCCTAACATTGGAACAATTGCTGTCGGTATCGCTAAAGCTGGCGCTGATTTTATTAACATTAGCGGATTTGACGGCGGAACAGGGGCTGCACGTATTCATGCATTACAACATGTAGGTCTTCCAGTAGAAATCGGTGTTAAAGCTGCTCACAACGCTCTACTAGAAGCAAGTATGAGACATAAAGTAGAAATTTGGGCAGATGGTGGTATTCGAAGTGTAAATGACGCCTTAAAAATCATTCTTCTTGGAGCAAACCGTATTGGGTTTGGTACATTATCAATGATTGCCATCGGCTGTACAACTTGCCGTGGTTGTCATCTAGATACTTGCCACGTTGGAATTGCAACACAAATTGAATCTGAAGCACAAGCGAAAGAACATGGATTACGCCGCTTCGTCCCGCGCGAATTAGAAAGCGCAGTTACTGGCCTATTAAATTTATTCACCACTTTCGGTTTAGAATTAAAACGGTTAACAGGGCAACTCGGTTATGCAAATTTACAAGAAATTGTCGGGCGTTCCGATTTATTAGAACAAGTTCGAGGTCAAGATTTGTTAGAGTTATGTAATTTACTACAAACGATAGAAAATTCAACTGTTACAACAAGAGTATCTGTGGAAGAAAAACAATTTGAAACAGTGCATTCTCCTCACTCAAAAGAATTAGTAGGAGTTGGCGTAGAACAACGAGTTATGGGCGGTTTAGAATCTTGTTATCGCGTTCGTAGTAAATTATATGAAGATACAAAGCTTGAACCACTTACATTAAAGTATACAAATGGCTCTGTTCCTGGAAATGGATTAGGCGCTTACAATAGTGAAAACTTATTTATACACGTAAATGGCGGCGCACAAGATGGCATTGGCAAAACTTCATTTGGCGGTGGCATTTATATAACGAAAGCAAAAGGTAAAAATGGAACATATTATAATGGGTCTGTCGGAAAAGGATTTGGATATGGTGCACAAAAAGGTGCATTATACGTGCAAGGTAACGCCGACGCTCGTGCTGGTATTCGCCTTTCTGGAGCAGACATGATAATTGGAGGGAGAATGACAAAACCACTCCGTGAAAAAGAGCAAGGAAATATAGGATCATACTCGAATATTAAAGGTTTCGCTTTTGAATATATGACAAATGGGCGGGCTCTTGTTTTAGGAGATCCTGGTCCATGGATCTGTGCTGGTATGACTGGTGGTGTTGTTTATTTACGTCATGATTCAAACTTAGGTTTAACAGAAAAAGCCTTAAAAAGAAGAATCGCAAAAGGTGCAAATGTTACATTACAATCAATTAGTAAAAATGGTGTGCAAGATGTAACTGAACTATTGCTAGATTATATTCGTGTATTAAATGAGCATGAGCAATATGAGGAAGTTGCTTTGTTAACCCCGTTACTAGATGATATGCAGCAGCAATTTTTTGAAATTATCCCGAAAAAAGAGCAGGCTGATCCATCTATCTCAACTGAGTGATATATACCCTTTTTATTTTCAATAAAAAATTGACGAAGTATACTTCTCATAGTAATCTATAGTAACAATTTGAAACCTGCTGAAATTCAGCAGGTTTTTTTACTAAAAATTAATGTTTAAAAAGAATTAGGAAAAAATTATAAAGTGAAACTTTAATCAGTGGGGGTTTTGTTCATCCCCCACTGATTATTAGCCCACACCAATCGGGCATTTACGGGCAGCCCGACTCCCACCTAACTCCTTTGCTCTAGCCGAACTTTGAGGTAGGAGTTCTACTGCCCGCAAATAGCGGGATAAATGAATCTTAATTTCTTTTTTTATATCACTAAAATATCACTTGCTAACATATTGTAATGAATGTATAGTATCATGTTGTACATTCATTATGACAAGAGAAAGGATCTTATTAAGGGTATGAAACTTGGTGCTCGCATTTTAAAAACGGGTATTGCCATCACATTAGCTTTATTTGCTTGTATTTTACTTCACTTACCGAGTCCGGTATTTGCGGGAATCTCAGCTATATTCGCTGTTCAACCGTCTGTATATCGTTCGTATTTAACTGCACTTGAACAAATTCAAGCAAACGTAATTGGTGCGGTATTCGCTATCGTATTTGCTACTGCTTTTGGACATAATCCTTTTATTATTGGATTAACATGTATATTAGTAATTGCTCTTACATTACAATTACGATTAGAAAACACAATATCAATTGCTTTAGTAACAGTTATCGCCATTATGGAGTATCAAGGCGAAGATTTCTTTAGTTTTGCCTTACTTCGCTTTGCGACGATTATGATCGGAATTATTGCGGCTTCAGTTGTAAATTTAGTGTTTATGCCGCCAAAATACGAAACAAAGCTTTATCATCGTATCGTTGATAATACAGAGGAAATTGTGAAATGGATTCGAATGAATAGCAGGCAAGCTTCTGACTTTACAACGTTAAAAACTGATATTGATCGTATGAAAGAAAAAATGATCAAACTAAACCATTACTATTTGCTGTATAAAGAAGAAAGAAGCTACACGAAAAAAGTACAGTTCGCAAAAATTCGTAAGCTCGTTTTATTCAGACAAATGTTAGCGACGACAAGCCGTGCTTTAAGTACGTTAAAATCATTACATCGCACTGAAAATGAACTGCGCTATATGCCAGAAGAATTTCAGGAATCTATTCAAAACGAGCTTGACTCATTAACGCATTATCATGAACAAGTTTTATTAAAATTTATTGGTAAAGCAAAGAAACAACAATCCGTTGAGATGCTTGATGAAGTTGAAACAGGTAAACAAGAATTAATTGATATCTTTATGGAGTATCAAAACAAAGATGATGAGGAAGCATATAAAACATGGTTACATCTATTCCCTCTTATTTCTTCAATTATTAATTATAGTGAAGAAGTAGAGCATTTAGATTTACTTGTGGATAGCTTCTACACATACCATAAACCAGAAACAGAACTCCAAATCGACGATAAAAAAGAAGACGAATAAAAAACAGCTCCTTTTACGCTAAAGGAGCTGTTTCTGTTATATTTTGAAGTTGATATAAATTGTAATAGAATCCCCTTTTTTTCATTAACTCTTCATGAGAACCTGTTTCTTTAATTTCACCATCTTCAATGTAAATAATCGTATCAACATGCGTAATCGTTGCTAATCGATGTGCAATTATAATCGTCGTCCGATCAGCAGCTAACGTTTGAAGCGCCTCTTGAATATACCGTTCGTTTTCTAAATCTAAAGCAGAAGTTGCTTCATCTAATATAAGTAACGATGGATTCTTTAGAAATACTCGCGCAATTGCTACACGTTGCCTTTGTCCACCAGATAACTTCACACCACGTTCTCCAACAACAGTATTGTAACCATCTGGTAACTCTATAATAAAATCATGAATTTGCGCGGCTTTGGCTGCTGCAATCACTTCTGTCTCTTTAGCTTTCGGATTTCCATATAAAATATTAGCTCCGATTGTATCGCTAAATAATAAATTATCTTGCAGTACAATCCCAATATGACTACGTAAATTTCTCATATCATACTTTCTTACATCTATCCCATCTACATAAACTGACCCTTCCGAAACATCATAGAAACGCGGAATTAAACTAGCAAGAGATGACTTTCCTCCCCCACTCGCTCCTACAAGTGCTACCTTCTCTCCTGGCCGCATAGTTAATGACAAGTTATGTAATATCTTTTTTTCATCTGCATTATAACGAAAAGACACATTATCAAATACAATTTCTCCATTTAATTTTTTCACTTGTACCGCATTTGGCACATTAACAATATCGTACTTTTCATCTAACAGTTCAAACACTCGATCCATCGAGGCGAAAGATTGCGTTAATGTTGTAGATGAATTAACAAGGCGGCGAAGCGGACTATATAAACTATCCATATAACCAACAAAAGCAACCATAGTCCCTAGCGTCAACTGACCTTGAATTACTTCATATGCTGCAAAACCAATGACAAGTAACGGGCCTAAATCAGTTAAAGTATTTACTGCCGAAAACGTTCTCGCCGTCCAACTTGTATGCGTTAATGCTTTCGTTAAAAATTCATTATTTCTTTTTTCAAACTGCTTACCCTCATACTCTTCTAATGCAAAGCTACGCGTCACTTGCATTCCTTGAATACGTTCATGTAAATAACCTTGCATAGTTGCTAACGCTTGTGAACGTTCTTTCGTCAATTTTCGAAGACGTCCGAAAAAATATTTCACCGCAACAACATAAATAGGTAAAATCAATAAAGCAACAAACGTTAACTTTATGTTCATAGAAAACATAACAATAATAGCAATCGCAATTGTCGCAGTATCTAACCAAACATTCATTAAACCGGTAATTACAAAATCCTTCGTTTGCTCTACATCATGGATTACACGTGAAATAAGCTCTCCTGTTTTTGTATTCGAATAATAACGCAAGCTCAATTTTTGCAAGTGACCAAAAATATGTTTCCGCAAATCATATAGTATTGTATTCGCGATACGTTGCGCGAAATATTGACGATAATATTCAATCGGTGGCCTTAATACTGCAAAAATAAAAAAGGCTATCCCAATCGCCGTTATTAATTGGGACGTTTTATCTTGAAGTGAACCCCCACCTTGGATTACATCGTCGATAATATACTTTAATAACCATGGCATAATAAGCGGGATACCGAACTTAACTAGACCGATAACAATTGTAATAGTAATAAGCCATCTATATGGTTTAACAAATTGTAAATATCTTTTTATACCTTGCACATAATCCCCCCTCTAATAGGACAAACCTGCCGGGAAATCCCCTGCAGGTTTGTTTTAATTTCTGTACATTAAATATCTCTCATACCACATATCTACAAAATCTGGTGCAAATGGACCTTTTCTTTGATGAATCCACTGCGTTAAATGTGCTACATTTCGCTTTAAAATTGTATCAATAACAGGTGGATATTGCATGATTTGACTATGCTTTTCATACTCATCTTCATCTAACAGTGTATATGTCATATCTGGATACACTTTAATATCTAAATCATAATCAATATACTTTAATGCTTCTGAATCATATGCAAAAGGAGAACTTAAATTACAATAATAATATACGCCCTCTTCTCTTAGCATCCCAATCACATTAAACCAATAGTTTGCATGAAAATAACAAATTGCAGGTTCCCGAGTAACCCATGTTCGGCCATCTGATTCTGTAACTATTGTTCGATCATTCGCTCCAATTACAAGACTCTGTGTCCCTTTTAAAATCGTTGTCTCTTCCCACATTCTATGAATGGAGCCATTATGTTTATAACTATGTATTTGTACTTTTTCTCCTTCTTTGGGAAATGCCATATATGCTCCCTTCTTTCAACTGCAAATGCCCTTCTTAAATTAACTCAACTATCCTTTGAACTGCATTCACTTTTTTTCTATTATAACTTTTTTGTCGAAATTTTAAAACTAAAGCGACAAGACTCTATTTTTTACACTGCATGTTTATTGTTGAATACCATATCCCTACTGAGGCTTTTCCTGACTCATTTATAAATAAGGAAATAATAACAGAAAAAGCCCTTCCTTATTTTCATGTTAAGAAGGACTTTTCATCTGAAGGTAAGAACATATCTTATCCTAAATTTGAAATCATTTTTTCAGTTTTAAAAGATTTAATCACACTATTCGTTTGCTTTTCGAATTTTTCATGTAATAGTTTCAATGCTATTTCTGTTCTATATATTTCTTGGCGAATAAAATGTAAGTCTTTTTTATCGCACGTATCCTTTTCACTCACTTCAATTTGCTGATACTTCTCTAAGTGTGATTGCAATTTTAACAGCTCATCCATCGTTTCCAATTGCTCTCCTACCAACTTATCAAAATCCTTCATTACTTACCCCCTTTTAGATTTATTCATTAGTTATTATTCCTAATTACATATTTCTAATCTTTAACTTCCTTCTCCTTTGACTACATTTGTTGACTTATTAGAAGTTATGTCGTTCACTTTCTTTTCATTACAATGACCCGCACACAAAGAAAACACTTCTCTCGAATTGGAGAAGTGTTTTTCTTTCATTACTCGTTTGAACTAGAAGATTGTGATTGTTTTGCAGCTGATTTTGCATTTTGTTTTTTCACAGCATGCACATCTGTTTCAGTTGCAAATTCTGTACCATAACTAGCGTTTGCACTTTGTGCACCAGAAGCTTGTGCTTTCTTTGCTTCTGATTGTGCGTTTGCTTGTTTTACTGCTTGTACATTTGTTTCAGTCGCAAACTCTGTACCATAACTAGCATTTGTACTTTGAATGCTAGCACCAGAAGTTGCCTTGTTATAACCTTGTTGTTTTTTACTCATCTTTCTCACCTCCACAATCAATAATGTAACCAATTCAACCAGAAACTATCCGTAATTTTCTGTTGAAAAATTTCCGCATATATCTCTTAATACTCATTCAAACTATAGGGTACGGAGGTGGAAATATGTATATAGGACGCGATATGACTGAACTAACGATGATTTCAAAAAATGAATGGAAAGAAGATGAATTAGCTTATTTTCATCATTCATTACAACAGATTTTGCCCTATTTAAACGCAGAAGGTCAAAGTATTTATAAAGAAATTGTAATAGAAATTGAATCAAGAGGTGGCTTACAAGAAGGTGATGCCAGTTGGACTCATGGGACAAAAATTTCTTACGATTAAAAAAGTGTTCCCAATCTAGGGAACACTTTTTTTGTTTATTGCATTGTAATTTGCTCAACACAACTCTCATAAATCGTACGATGCGATTTAGAGAAAGGTAACTGCTCAAATGCTTCTTTCGATACAAACTTTAATGTATCTGTTTCAACAATATCACCAGTTACTTTTCCGTAAAATACGAATATATCCCAGGTGCGATGCGTAAACGTATGTTGCACATTCATTGCGTACTCATCAATAGAAATCGAAAGCTCAAACTTTTCCTTCATATAATCTATAAGCTGTTCTTTCTGACTTCGAATCCCTTCACCAAGTTCAATATTCGGAAACTCCCACATATTAGCTAATAATCCGCTACTTGGACGTTTATTAATAACGTAACGACCATCTTCAGTTTGAAGTACTCCTGCAACAAGCGGTACCATTGTAGGAGCTTTCGCTTTACTTTTTACTGGTAGTTCTTTTTGAACACCTTCAGCATATCCCCTACAATGCTCACGTACAGGACAAAGTAAGCATGCTGGATTTTTAGGAATACAAATTAGTGCACCTAATTCCATCAAACCTTGATTAAAATAAGATGGATTTTCAGCTGAAATAATTTCGCGCACAATCTCTTCAAAAACTTTTCGAGTCTTTGGTTTTGCAATATCATCCCATACTGATAAAATACGGGATAACACGCGCATAACATTTCCGTCAACTGCTGGCTCTGGTATACCATATGCGATACTTAAAATTGCACCTTTTGTATATGGTCCCACTCCTTTTAATTTTTCAATTTTCTTTACATCACTCGGTACTATCCCGCCATATACTTCTTTTACCTCTTTTACAGCCGTGTGTAAATTTCGTGCTCTAGAATAATACCCTAAACCTTCCCATGCTTTTAATACTTCTTCATCATCAGCATTTGCTAAAGCTTCCAGCGTAGGGAACTTCCCCATAAAATTTGCGTAATATGGTTTTACAGCTTCTACCCTTGTTTGCTGTAACATAATTTCCGAAACCCAAACACGGTATGGATCTTTATTTTTTCGCCACGGTAAGTCGCGTTGCTCTTTTTCAAACCAACCAATTAAATCATTTTGAAACTGCTTTATGTTAAATTTTTCTAATATTTCAAGTGTCAAACTTGATCCCCCTCATTTTTTTGCATATACGTACTATTATAAAGATTTTTAGGAAAAAATTTAAGTAAGATGACATAGGAAATAGAAGGCAAAGGACTTGAGGTATCGAATAAAAAGAGTTACATTAATAAAAAACGGAGGTGGATTTCTATGGACACAGCCACTCACCTTGTTATGGGTGTCACTTTAGGTAGTTTGGCAACATTAGACCCAGCTATAGCGCAAAGTGATATTGGACCACAAGCAGTTATGCTCGCTACAATTGCTGGTTCCAATATTCCTGACATCGATACAGTTTTAAAATTGCGTAATAACGCTAAATATATAAGAAATCATCGCGGGGTTACTCATTCCATTCCTGCAGTAATTCTTTGGTCATTCCTTATAAGCGGCATCTCTTTCGCCTTCTTTTCAGACGCTCCATATCTTCATCTACTACTTTGGTCATTTATAGCTGTCTTTCTTCACGTCTTTGTAGATATTTTCAATGCCTACGGTACACAAGCGTTACGGCCTTTCACAAAAAAATGGGTCGCACTCGGCATAATTAATACGTTTGATACTGTCATTTTCTTTATCCATATACTTGCGATTGCTTGCATGCTCGTAGGTTCCCATAAAGGATATACAGCCTTAGCTGCATATATATTAATGATTGTTTACTATATCGGACGGATTATGATGCATAGAAATATAAGAAGCGTTGTACACAAACGTTTCAAACATGTTGAGAAGATCATCATTTCTCCTTCTTATCGATTTTATCATTATCATTTAGCAGTCGTTACGACTGATTATTACTACGTTGCGAGATGGCATCGTGGTAACATTATGATATACGATAAGTTCGATCGGGTACCGTTCCCAGATAACGCTATTATGAGAGCTGCTAAACAAGATGAAAACATCTCGGCCTTCTTATCTTTCTCTCCTGTATATCGTTGGGATATTTTTGATTATGATAACTATTACGAAATTCGATTCATTGATTTGCGCTATCGAAGTAAAGATTATTATCCATTCGTTGCAATCGTTCAGCTCGATCAAAATTTAAATATTATTAATTCTTATACCGGATGGATTTTCAGCGAAGAAAAACTTCGAAAGAAACTGGAATTGCTTCCACATTAAAAAAAGCGACTTTAGTCGCTTTTTTAATGTTTTAAATGGTCTTCTTGATTAATTAAATGGCTGTATTTCGGATTATTTGTACGCATTTCATGAAGACGCGCTCCATGATTATTAATCCATGTTCTTACTACTTGCTCAGTCATTTCCTCCCCTTGATAACGACCTGATTTCGCATAAGTTGTTTGAAAATCTTCCCAAAGTAATTCAACCCACGCACGAGCTTGTCCGTAAGAAAGCTTGTCATTCTTGTCTAATAATTCTTTCGTTAATGCTTCATAAATATCATTCATGTTCTAATCTCCTTTTACCTATTTATCCCTTCATTTCTAAAGGATAGTTTCTTCTATTTTGCACATTCTATAAGTGATACTTCTTAAAGAGGTATCAACTGATGATGAGGAGGGCGTTCGCAATGGGTAAACAAGCCGAATTTTGGTCTGAGTCAAAAAACAACAGCAAAATCGACGGTCAGCCGAAAGCGAAATCACGCTTCGCTTCGAAACGACCTAACGGCACAATTAACACGCACCCACAAGAACGTATGCGTGCTGCAAATCAGCAGGAAGAATAGTACAGGTACAGCCTAAAAAATTAACTTCCTACACGAGGTGATAAAGATGAGCTACCGTGATCGTTTAGATAGTCGTTCTGAATTATTTAACCATACGTGGACTCGTCCGAAACATGCGAAAGCGCAAGTTAACGGACAGACGCAACAAACCCAGTCTCTCATTATATTGGCCAACGAATGTAAAAAACGCCAATTTTAGAATCTCCTATCTCCTTTAACGCCTACCAAAGATGAAAACCAGAGAGATATTCGCTCTCTGGTTTTTATTTTTCTTGCAACAAGGAAATTGGTATCCCAATCTCTTCATTATCATTTTGCTTATAACCCCAAGCAAATACCCCATTGAAGTACGTAATTTTAAATAATACACCAGGTTCTTCTACTAATTCATATGTCTCACCAATATGGAATTTGTTTATATCAGTCATGTAAGCACGGGCCATGGCCATCTTTCTCATTAATACATCGAATTCATTTACAATTCCAAGTTGCTCAGCCTTTACTGCTTGCTCCTTCAAAGCGCCAATTTCTTCTCTAAGCTCATGCGGTGTCATTTCACTGTAGCGTTTTGGCATATTCATCTTATTATTCCCCTCATCCCTCTTCACGTTTCATTTGTAAAAATATCTCTATTTCATCAATAGAAAATCCTTTTCGATATAACGCTTGTTTCATCTTATTTTCGAATGTCCATCCATCATACTTCCTATATTTCTCATAATATTTATTCCCATGATAGTGTAAAGCTTCTTGTTGCTTTTCGTCATCTTTTTCGTCTTTCAATTCTTCCAAACAAATTTGAATCACATCTCTAGAATATCCTTTACGAACAAGCATTTCATCTAACTTTAGCTTCATTTGTAAAAATGAATGCTTTTGATAAGATTTTTTCTTTTTTTCTACAAGAATCAAAGCATTTTCAATTTGCTTCTCCTTTGGATACTCTTGTAAACTATGTGTAATGATTAGATCCTGAACGCCTTTATTTAACAGCTCTCTTTTTATAACAGTTGGACCTTTTCGATTCACATTACTTTGCGTTCGCGTATATAAAATGGCATACTCTTTATCATTAATATATCGGTCATGTAATAATTTCGAAACGACTTCAGAGATGATGGCCTGTCCCACTTCTTTTTTTCGTAAAAAATCTTCTATTTCTTGTTTCGTTCTCATTTGATAGGATAAATAGGAGATTGCTTGTAAATATGCTTTTTGTACCTCTTCATTGAACAAAATATTGCCTAACTCTATTTCATCAATTTCTAAACCTTTTTGTAATCCATGTTTCATTAAGATTACTTGATCCACACTAAATCCGTACTCTTCACCTTGACCTTTATCAATATAAATATTAAATCGCTCTTTCGATCGTTTTTGCACTTCTATTTTTGTAATGACAGCCATACTCTCACCTCTCTATTATTTTAACATAGTCAAGGAACATTTTTGCTTTTCAAGAATATATATAATGAGGAGGAAATAATTATGAAAATTGCAATTTCTGGTGGTACTGGCTTTATCGGCAAATATCTATCTACTTTTTTCATTCAAAAAGGATACACAGTCTATATCCTTACCCGAAAAAATAAAATTGAAACTTCAAACCCTAACCTTCAATACGTGCAATGGACACCAGATTTACCTACTTTCCCCCTCTCTTCTATTGATATAGTTATTAATCTAGCTGGAGAGTCAATCAATAGTAGATGGACAAAAAAACAAAAAGAAGCAATTTTAAACAGTAGAATTCAAGCGACAAGAGGACTTATTAAACAACTACAAACACTCAGCACAAAACCACATACATTTATTAACGCAAGTGCTATTGGATACTACGGAACTTCTGAAACAGAGTCTTTTACCGAGCAGCAAGAAACTCCCGGAAATGACTTTTTAGCAGAAACAGTATTTTTATGGGAGCAAGAAGCATGTAAAGCACGTTCTCTTGAAATCAGAACAATATACGCAAGATTCGGAGTCATATTAGGTGCAGACGGAGGTGCTCTTCCAAAGATGCTACTTCCCTATCAATTTTATATCGGAGGCACAATTGGATCTGGAAACCAATGGTTATCATGGATTCATATAGATGATGTCGTTCGCATGATTGATTTCATCATACACAAAGAAGAAATTAATGGTCCTCTTAATATTACAGCCCCGTTACCTATAAGAATGAAGGAATTTGGAGAAACTATGGCAACTATAATGAGAAAACCTCATTGGTTACCTGTCCCTTCATTTATGCTTCACGCTTTATTGGGTGAGATGAGTATACTTGTACTAGAAGGGCAACATGTATTACCTAGTAAAGCAATTGAACATGGGTACCAATACACATTTCCGACAATAGACCATGCATTACAAAATATACTTTCGCATACAATGTAGTACTTCTAAAACACAGTTTTACAAGGGGTTCCCTTTCAAAACTTTCATTTTCTAGGATTCAGAGCATTACTACACAAATAACCTTTCAGTTACTTTTTCTTCAATCACATTAATATTGTAAAGTAACAGAAATGAGGTACCTATGAAAATATTGCTCAAACAAGCCATTGTGTATCCTATTACATCTCCCAAGTTTCAAGGTGATGTACTCGTTATAGGAGAACGAATTGCTGAGGTCAAACCTTCTATTCAGCCTACTCAAGATATGACCGTTATAGATGCGCGAGCTCTTCATCTCTTACCTGGATTTATTGATGTCCATACTCACCTTGGTCTCTATGATGAAGGCACTGGTTGGGCTGGAAATGATGCTAATGAAACCTCTGAAGTTTCAACACCACATATCCGTTCTTTAGACGGAATCCATCCTTTTGATATCGCATTTCAAGACGCTGTACAAAACGGGATCACAACTGTTCACGTTATGCCTGGGAGTCAAAATATTATCGGCGGTACTACTTGTGTAATAAAAACTGCTGGAACTTGTATTGATCACATGATTATTCAAGAACCTGCTGGTTTAAAGATTGCCTTTGGAGAAAACCCTAAAAAGGTTCATAGTAATGGAACGAAAGAGTCCATAACACGCATGGGCATTATGGGGTTACTTCGGGAATCATTCTATGAAGCACAGCACTACGGGCATGAAGCTGATTTTCGAATGCTCCCTATTTTAAAAGCATTACGCCGCGAAATACCGGTACGTATCCACGCTCACCGTGCTGACGATATTAGTTCTGCTTTACGCTTTGCAACAGAATTCAATCTTGATTTACGTATTGAGCATTGTACAGAAGGACACTTTATTGTTGAAGAGCTTTCAAAACACAATTTAAAAGTTTCAGTTGGTCCCACTCTTACACGCCGGTCTAAAATCGAACTAAAAAACAAAACATGGGATACTTACCATATATTATCTAAAAATGGAGTAGAAGTTTCTATAACAACTGATCACCCTTATACACCAATTCAATATTTAAATGTTTGTGCTGCTGTCGCAGTAAGGGAAGGATTAGACGAGAAAACTGCATTGGAAGGAATCACTATATTTCCAGCGAGAAATTTGCGTTTAGAGGATAGAATTGGAAGCATTGAGGTTGGAAAAGACGCTGATCTCGTGTTATGGACACATCATCCTTTCCATTATTTAGCCAAGCCTGTACTAACTATGATTGACGGAAAAATAATTTACAAAAAAAATAAAAAAAACTAGTTTATTTTTTTGACTAGATAAAGTATTATACGATTATAAACTGAATGAAACCATAATCAATTTGTGTCGTGATTATCATTTTCAAATTGATGAATGGGGAAGGCAAATGGTGCGCCACCAGCGTTATAAACTGGTTCTAGTGGGTTCGATTCCCACCCCGAAATTTTTTAAAGATTGATATAAAAATTTCGAGGGTGGGGTGCTTTTTCGTCATGCTACCCTCGTGTGAGGAGGAGTTAGTGTGTTGAAAAAACGCGACTTACACGACAGCCACGTTCTATACGAGTTAATGGTGGATCCAGCTGTCTTCCCTTTTGTGCGTCAAAAGGCTTATTCTTATGAGGAATATTTATTTTTAACGAAACAAACCATTGAAGCCGAAGAGCGTGGAGAGTTAATTTCACGCACAATTTTAGATGAATGGGGTAACCCTATCGGAACAATTACTTTATTTGATGTGCAAGAAAAAGCTGGATTCCTTGGAACATGGCTTGGAAAACCATACCATGGCAAAGGCTATAATAAATTGGCGAAAGATTCATTTTTTAGCGAACTTTTCTATGAGTTAGATATTGAAACCATCTTTATGCGTATTCGCAAAATAAATATTCGTTCTATTAAAGCTGCCGAAAAACTACAATATGTGAATCTAGCAAATGAAACGAGAAAAGCCGTTTATGATGAAATTAACGTAAATGAAGAAGTATATAATCTATATGAAATTCCAAAAGATCAATATACACTTGCAACAATGCGTGATACAACATTCCAAGACGCCCACCACTTAAAAGAAGCGTAATCTAAATTTTTAGAAATAATAATTAATCATTACCCGTTTGGCATATATGTATATCACCCCATGTCTTTGGAAACGATAGATAGTGACTTTAGGACACGAGGTGATTTGTAATGGATAAAAAGAAACGTGACAAAGCGAAAAATACATTATCTAGTACACAAGAAGTTCTATACCAACGAGAATTTCGAAAAGCAGATCGTGCAGCGGGATATCGCTCAAAAAGTATTTAAAGTGAAAATGAATAATTAGAAGTTTTCCCCCCTAATTATTCATTTTCATTACATAATTTTCCCGACTGACAGAAATAACCTAAAAGAGTTCCCTTATACATAAGGGAACTCTTTTGTTGTGGACAACTTTATCCACAACACCGATATGATTGTGAATATTTTTCTAAAAACTTTGATATTTTTATATATTTTCGCACATATCAACTACTGGAATTGTGGATATTTTTCTAAAAATTGTGGACAATGTGGATATAGTTGTTAATATTCCGACTTTACCGTCTAATGAAAGCGCATCCCTTTGTGGATAAAGTGAAGGCTTTTACGGGAAGCTATCTCCCACCTAACGTCCTCGCATTCGCCCAATTTCAAGATGGGAGTCTTACTTCCCTCAAATAGCCGGATAAAGAAATCTTTACAATAAAAGGAACCCTCTTTAAACATATAAAAGAGGGTTACATATTAAGTAAATGATTCTGCAAGAGCAGGTGATTTCATAGGTATATGATTCGGCTCTGCATGATTTTCTTCCAAAATTGTATCCACGATATGACATGCCGGTTCAGGACGATAAATATTTTTCATTGCTTCTTTCATTTGGAGAAGCTTCATATCATCTTGTAATAACGCCTCTGTTTTTGCAAAAACCTCACTGTCATCACGGATTACAACTGCAGCTCCTTTTTTTTCAAAATACAACGCATTTTCATTTTCTTGTCCTGGGACAGGCTTATATAAAATGACAGGTACTTGTAATGCTGCTGCTTCGCTTAATGTAATACCACCTGGCTTCGTAATCATACAAGAAGTAACACGGAATAACTCATCAATGTTTTCAACATAACCAAATACTTTTAAAGCATCCGAATTTTGTTCCTGTAATCCTAATAAATCCTGTTTTAAAGCTTCATTTTTTCCGCAAACGACAACTACTTGTAAATTAGGTACGGCCATAAATGACTGGCATAGTTCTTTTACACTTCCTAGTACCCCATGAGCACCTGCTACAATTAGTAAAATCTTTTTATTCTTACATAACTGATACTTATTATATATAATGTCTTGATTTATCTTTAGCTCAAAACTATTGCGAATTGGAATTCCAGTTTCAACAATTTGTTCCGCAGGTACACCAATATCAACCATCACCTTTTTCACGTGATCAGTTGCTACAAAATAACGATCTACTTCACGATGAATCCATATTTTATGCACACAAAAATCCGTCAACACATTATAAACAGGAATTGAAATACCTGTTTGCTTTTTCAACTCAGGTACAGCTATGATTGGAAAGGTATTAATAACGATATCCGGTTTCTCCACTTGTAAAAGTGATTTCAAACGTTTCCTTCCAAAATTTGCGTACCAAGATGCTATTTTTTTATCATAAATTTTTTCTACCCCGTAATAAAACAAACGATATAATTCTTTTCCTATTGTATAACTTTTTAAATATAAATATTTTGTAATGTCAGTTATAAATGGATGTGATTCTCCAAACAAGTCGCATACAATTACATTTTCAATTCCTTTTTGGCGAAATGTTTGTTCTAATGTTTTCGCTACTTGCACATGACCATTACCGTAATGTGCAGTTAAAATTAAAACCTTGGGGTTTTTTATCAAACAAATCCACTCCTAGCTTTTTGTTTCTCCATATTGCATATACGACAATAGGAAAAACATTTTCCTTAAACATTACATACTTGGATTCCAATATTCCCCTGTTAGCTATGTACCTGTCGTGGATATGCAAAGCATATAAGATTGACCCCTTAATCCTATCCGTGCTCATATCTTTACATTATACTTTCCTATAAGAGCTTTCGCAATAACTTACAAATGTTCTCTATTCCATGATACTCACTCTTTTACTTCTTAATTCTTTTTACTATTTTGATTTCCCTTTACAATTATGTAAATTTCTCCACTTATTCCTTACAAAAATATGGATATTCTTTTTTCAGTATACTCTTTTCTATATATATACTCTAGGTTTTATTGTAAAGAAAGCAAAAAGTCTAATCCAATATTTGGATTAGACTGCTTTTAAAATATGTCTCGCTTGTTCTACATTTTTTTCCGTAGGTGGTTCTACATTTGCGAGTGGATATTTATGCCCAAGCGCCTCCCATTTATATACACCAAGCTTATGATATGGTAGCACTTCAACTTTCTGAACATTAGACAGACTTTGAATAAAGCTAGATAATTTTTGCAGATCCTCTTCATTATCAGTAACACCTGGAACTAATACATGCCGTACCCAAATCGGTTTATTCTTATCCGATAAATAACGAGCAAATTGTAAAATATGTTCATTTGATTTCCCTGTTAATTTACGATGTTTCTTTGAATCAATATGTTTCAAATCCAATAAAACTAAATCTGTATAATCCATTAATTTATCCAACTTTTGCTGGAATTCTGGCTCTTCAGAATAACAACCTCCAGAAGAATCAATTGTTGTATGAATTCCAACTTCCTTACATTTCTTAAATAATTCAATTAAGAAATCTAACTGTAATAATGGTTCTCCACCACTAACTGTTATACCGCCTCCAGAAGCTTCAATAAATGGAAGGTAACATGTCACATCCTGCATTACTTCTTCAACTGTTATTTCTTTTCCTTTACCGATCTCCCACGTATCAGCATTATGGCAATATTGACAACGTAATAAACACCCTTGTGTAAATATGACATAACGAATCCCTGGGCCATCAACAGTACCACAAGACTCTACAGAATGTATTCTTCCTTTTACCATGTTACTTCCTCCTTTATTGAAACAGCCTCCCTCCACTACATATTAAAAGCGGAGGGACACTTTTTTCACTTACATGCTTTCATGCATTGTACGGTTAATTACATCAATTTGTTGTTCACGAGTTAATTTAATAAAGTTAACAGCGTAACCAGATACACGAATTGTTAATTGTGGATATTTTTCAGGGTGCTCCATTGCATCCATTAATGTTTCACGATTAAATACGTTAATATTTAAGTGATGTCCTTCTTTTATTGCATAACCATCAAGCATAGATACTAAGTTGCGTACTTGTACATCATCTTCTTTACCAAGTGCTTTTGGAATAATAGAGAATGTATTGGAAATACCATCTTGTGCATCTTCATATGGTAATTTAGCTACAGATAATAGTGATGCTAATGCACCTTTTGTATCACGACCATGCATTGGGTTTGCGCCCGGTGCAAATGGTTCTCCAGTACGACGGCCATCTGGAGTATTACCAGTTTTCTTACCATATACGACGTTAGATGTAATTGTTAAGATTGACATTGTATGAACAGAATTTCTGTATGTTTTATGCTTACGAAGTTTATTCATAAATGTTTTCACAAGATTTACTGCGATTTCATCTACACGATCATCGTTGTTACCGTATTTAGGGAAATCACCTTCAATTTCAAAGTCAACTGCAATACCATTTTCATCACGAATTGGTTTTACTTTTCCGTATTTAATTGCACTTAATGAGTCTGCTACTACAGACAATCCTGCGATACCTGTCGCCATTGTACGAAGAACATTTGTATCATGAAGCGCCATTTCAATACGCTCGTAGCTATATTTATCGTGCATATAGTGGATAACGTTTAATGTATTTAAATATAGACCTGCTAACCATTCCATTGTCATATCAAACTTATGCATAACTTCTTCATAATCTAATACTTCAGAAGTAATTGGTGCGTACTCAGGACCAACTTGAGCTTTAGATTTTTCATCTTTACCGCCGTTAATCGCATATAGTAATGCTTTCGCTAAGTTTGCACGTGCGCCGAAGAACTGCATTTGTTTACCAATTCTCATTGCAGATACACAACAAGCAATACCATAGTCATCACCGTAGTCAGCACGCATAATGTCATCATTTTCATATTGAATTGCTGATGTTTTAATAGACATTTTTGCACAGTAGTTTTTAAAGTTCTCTGGTAATTGTTTAGACCAAAGAACTGTTAAGTTTGGTTCTGGAGCTGGTCCTAAATTATCTAATGTATGCAAGAAACGGAATGAGTTCTTTGTTACTAATGGACGACCATCTAAAGCCATACCACCGATAGATTCAGTTACCCAAGTTGGGTCACCAGAGAATAATTCATTATAATCAGGTGTTCTTGCGAATTTCACAAGACGTAATTTCATAATGAAGTGATCCACGATTTCTTGTACTTCTTCTTCTGTTAAAGTACCATTTTCTAAATCTCTTTCAATGTAAATATCTAAGAATGTAGAAGTACGTCCAAGACTCATTGCAGCTCCGTTTTGCTCTTTAATCGCTGCAAGATATGCGAAGTATAACCATTGGAAAGCTTCTTGTGTATTTGTTGCTGGTTTAGAAATATCAAAACCATGAGAAGAAGCCATTTGTTTTAATTCTTGAAGTGCACGCATTTGCTCAGATAACTCTTCGCGTAAACGCATTGTCTCTTCGCTCATTACACCACCAGTTAAATTAAAATCAGCTTTTTTCGCTTCAATTAAATGATCTATACCATATAGCGCTACTCGGCGGTAATCACCGATAATACGTCCACGTCCATATGCATCTGGAAGACCAGTAATAACACCTGATTTACGAGCCGCTTTCATTTCTGGTGTATATGCATCAAATACACCTTGATTATGAGTTTTACGCCAGTCTCTGAAAATCTTACTAAGTTCTTTATCCATTTCGTATCCATAAGATTCACAAGCTTGTTCCGCCATACGAATACCACCATATGGTTGTAATGAACGTTTAAATGGCTTATCAGTTTGGAAACCGACTACTTTTTCAATATCTTTATTTAAATATCCTGGTTCATGTGATGTAATAGAAGAAACAATTTTTGTATCCATATCAAGAACGCCACCGTTTTCACGTTCTTTTGTTGTTAAATCCATTACTTGATCCCAAAGTGTTTTCGTTGCTTCAGTTGCTCCCGCTAAGAAAGATTCGTCCCCTTCGAAAACGTTTACATTATTTAAAATGAAATCGCGGACATCAATCTCTGCTTTCCATTTTTCACCTTTAAAGTTTTCCCATGCGTTTTTTACATTTTCTAATATTTGAGTCATCCTAATCTCCTCCATTTTTGATTAGTACAGGAATAAGATTTTTTATATAACAGCTTACACACTTAGAATACTACTTTTTTGCGAAAGTGAACGAAATAGTTGTGACATGTTTGTGAAATGTTGAGCAAACTACTGTATGCATAGTGTTAACTTCACTCAAAAGTCTTTATAATTAACCCTTTCTTTAATTGTATTTTTTTGGTATCCTTATATACGAGTCCTATTTTGTAATATAAGAACAATACCCATTGTAGAGCTGTAATACTCTTATCTCCTAATCTGTTATAGTTTTTATAACGGAACAAAAAAGTGTACATATGTTGTACACTTTTTTTGTTACCTATAAAACATCTCTTTTTCTATTTCCATCATAGAATCCACCCCGACTGCCCTTTAATGCAATTAATTGCTCTAATCCTTCGATATGATCACCAATAATTCGAAGTACAGCTGGAGGATGTCCTATTTTTGCAAAATGTTCACTGGGACGAATACGGTTCATTTTATCGACCTCAACACGACTGACACATGCAATTTCGAATCCTGAAAGAACAGCTTTCACTTGCGCTACACAAGGTGACAGTAAAGATCTATATCCTATTGCTTTCAAACACGTCTTACTAAATGCATTAGGTACGGCAATAAGAGAGCCTACTCCTAAATCTTTTCTATCACAAGCTAAATTTAACGCATATTTAAATGCAGTTACGAGATGAAGTGGTACTCTTAAATCTAAATAATGATTTAGATCATTTAATGCGACATCTTGCCCATCTGCAATAGCTTTTGCAAAAGGATATAGCTCACTAGCTGGAATAACAAAATCACCGTCTATAAATAACACAATTTCTCCTTTTGCAAAATAAGTTCCAAGCGAACGCCCCACATCGTTTCCGAGTGCTTCTTTATATATAATTGTTGTTGCTCCTTTTTCTTTTGCAATTGTTGCCGTTTTATCTGACGAACCATTTACAACAACGATGATTTCAAAAGGTTCAATTTTACGAAGCTCCTCTATAACGTTTCCAATTGTTTTCTCTTCATCTTGTACAGGAATAATTACCGATAATTGCTTTCCTTTATACAAATTAGATGTAACGCCCCATCCTTGATAAAAATCTTCAAAATTTAAAGTATGATAGACACTCTCTCTTTTCCGATTTCCATCATAATATCCTCCACGCTCATCGCTGCCTATTATCCGCTCCGCTACAGCTTCTATATGGTCACCTATCATTCGTTTTTCAGCTTGTGCAAGATCTGTGCCATATGCTGCATGCTCGAGTGGCCGAAATTTATTCGGCGTAATAACGTCAATTGCACAATGACGACTAATTTTCCATTTACTTTGTGCTAAGCGTAAATGAGCTACAATAGGATTAACAAAACATTCATATCCAATACTTTGAACGACTTCTTTCGTCAACGCATGAGGTACAGATAATAAAGAATCAATTTTTAATTCTTCGCGCTCTAACATTGCATTTAATATTTGGCGCCATACTGTAACGGAATGTGGTTTTTGTTTTTTTAAAAATAATGCATCCAAATTATTTAAAACGATGTCAGCCTGATCATGTAAAATCGGATTAAGAAATAATTGCAATTTTGAAGTTTGAATAGCGAAATCTCCATCTATAAACAGTAATACATCACCTATCGCATGTTTTGCACCAACTGCGCGGCCAACGTCGTTACCAAGTGACTCTTTATTCTGAATTACTCTACATCCTAAACTCTCAGCAACCCCTTCTGTACCATCATTGCAACCATTAGCTACTACAATAATCTCTACTGGATTGAATGGCTTTACCGATTGAATCACGTCTGAAATCGTATCCACTTCATTACATACGGGAATAATAACCGATAATGACTTAGCCATTGTTTTCTTCACGAAACCATTTAATAGTTTCTTTCAATCCTTGTTCCCACGTTATTGTCGCTTGAAATTGAACAAGTTCTCTTAATTTTGTTACGTCTGGTCTTCTATTTGGAATTTCCTCAAAACCATGTGGATATACTTTTTCAAAAGGAACTTGTACAATTTTTGAAGAAGAATTTGTTAGTTTTTTGATTACTTCTGCTACTTCTTTAATATTTTTTTCATTCTCAGAACCTATATTAATAATCTCACCATTTACATTCTCATCCATTGCTCGAATCGTTGCCTCTACTGCATCACTTACGTACGTAAAGCAACGTGTCTGCTTTCCATCGCCATATACGAGAATGTCTTCACCTTGCAAAGCCGCCCGGATAAATCGTGGGATTACCCCTGCATACGGACCATCTTTCGCTCTTGGACCATAAATATTAAAATAACGAACAATCGTTACCGGTAAACCTTCTAATGCGTATCCTAAACATAATGTCTCTTCTAACGTTTTACAAACTGCATAACTCCAGCGTATTTTAGAAGTTGCCCCGTATAATCGATCTCCTTCTTCAGAGAAAGGTGGCTTGCCCTTACCATATACTTCTGAAGTAGACGCAAAGACTACTTTTTTCTTGCCTTTTAATGCTGCTTGTAAAATGTTTCTCGTTCCATCAAAATTTGTTTCAATGAGTTCTATACTTTTTTCCATTGTCGTTTTAACACCTAATATTGCTGCCAAATGGAATACTACATCGTGTTGATTTACTAATTCATCGATTGCCTTTTTGTCTAAAACACTGATTGGAATAACTGGAATCTCTTTCATTAACTCATTATGATACTTATTTTTCCCTTTATAGAAGTTATCCACAATTGTGACTCCATAACCTCTTTTCACCAATTCTTCAGCTAGATGTGATCCAATAAATCCTGCTCCACCTGTAATTAAACATTTCTTACTCATGCACTCACCTTCTTTATAATTCCACGTGTATCGATTACTCGCTTTATTCTTTTAAAAAGCTCCCAATCGATATTAGAGTGATCAGTTAAAATTAATATACAATCTGCTTGTTTAACCTTTTGTTCATCCAAGGAAACAGATTGATACACCCTATCTCCAATTTCCGCAGAAGAAATATATGGATCATGGTATTCTATCTCGTATCCTTCTTTTATTAGTAATTGAATAATTGGCAATGCTGGTGATTCTCTCAAATCATTTACATCTTTCTTATACGCAATCCCTACAATTAAAACCGTTGCGGGTGATTGCACCATGCCTTTTACCTTTCCGACTATTTTCTCTGGCATTTCTTCATTAATTACATGTGCCGCCTCAATTAATTGACTAATAGCCCCATTTTTCTTTATTCTCCATTGAAAATATAAAGGATCTACAGGAATACAATGTCCTCCTATTCCTGGTCCTGGCCAATACGGAGTAAATCCAAACGGTTTTGTAGATGCAGCTTCAAGCGCCTCATAAAAATTAATATTCAAACTTTCACATAACATATTTAACTCATTTACTAACGAAATGTTAACTAAGCGCTGAATATTTTCAAATAGCTTACACATCTCCGCTACTTTTGGAGAACTAACAGGAACAACTACATCGAAGATAGTGCTATACAAATCCTGTACCTTTTGTTTACATTGTTCTGTTTGTCCACTAATAACCTTTGGAATCGATTGAACTGAATATTGACTATTTGCCGGATCAATTCTCTCCGGTGAATAACCAATATAATAATCCACTCCTACCTTTTTACCAGTTCGAGAAATAATAGGAATGATAACTTCCTCAAGTGTACCTGGATATGTGGAGCTTTCAAAAATGAAGGTTTGTCCTTTTTGAAGGTTTTGTTGTATATAATGCGAAGCTGAAATGAGAGCACTTAAATCCGGTTCTCTTTGCTCATTAATTGGAGTCGGGACAGTAACAATAACATAATCACTCTTTTGGAACTCAGTAACACCTTTATCTGGTGTATTTACTAGTAAGCTTTTTTTAGTTAATAAACTTTGTAACTCTTTAGAAGAAACATCTGGAATATAACTTTCTCCTTTTATAATCGATTCTATTTTCCTAGTATCTTTATCTAGTCCAAGTACTGTATATCCTCTTTCTGCGAAATGGACCGCTAAAGGAAGACCAACATACCCTAATCCAATAATAGCTACTTTACTACTAGCATTCATCTGTATTCTTTTCTTCCTTTCTCAATTGTTGAATAATATCTCTATCCCGTTCTCCATCTGTAAAACTCCCGCGTTCGTCTGTATATTGTAATAGATAAGCAATCGCCTCAAGTTGATCACCGAAAATACGGTCAAATGCTGGAATACGTCCATTAACAAATCCATGTTGCTCTGGGCGTACTCGATTTGTTTTTATAACATCTACAAATTGTACTGCTGTAATAGAGAATCCCTCCAAAATAGCTTTCATTTGAGCTAATGGCGGGATAATGAGAGAGTCATATCCAATTTTATCTATTACCTTCTTATGCATAGCATGTGGCACTGCCGTTAGTGAGTTATTCCATAAATCTGGTCGTTTCGCTACTAAATTTACAAAGTATTTTCCCATACTAATTGGATCCGCGGGATGAAACATATCTAATAAACATTGCAAATCATTTAATGCCATATCACTCCCATCTTCAATAGCATGCAAAAAGGGAGTTAGTTTTTTTGCCGGAATAGCAAAATCACCATCAACAAATAAACAAATATCAGCTGTAGCATGCATGGCTCCTATCGCTCGCGCTACATTATGTCCAAGCGCCTCCCCGAATTCAACAACAATAACATTCTCTAGCTGTGCCTGTTTAATAGTCTCGATATCCGCTCCATTCGCAACAACAATAATTTCATCTACTCCAGCTTTTTTCACTTCTTGTATAACAGATTTTATAGTCATCTTTTCTTCTGACACTGGTATAATCGCACTATATTTCGCTTTTTCCTTCTTTAATACAGCTGGTTTATATTTCCCTATAAACTCTCTATCTCTGTTTCCCTCCGAAAAACCACCGCGTTTACCATATATTTCAATTACATATTGCAAAGCACGTAAATGATCACCCATAATACGACTAGTCGCTTTCGGATAAGGAGAACCAGGTGATGTTCCCGTATGCACAGGACGAACCTTATTTGTATGAATTACATCGACCGAAGCCATATCGACAATATCTACTCCTCTAGACATCGCCATCGCTTGAAATAATGCTGGATCTGCTAAATTCCACCACCCAAGTTTCTCAATAACTTCCCTACTCATCGCATGTGGAATTGCGATTAAAGATCCAACAACAAGCTCCTTTTTATTCAAATAGCGATTCAACATGAATTTTCCAACTGTCGTATAATGTGGTCTCATCTTTAAATAAACCGACCATGTTAAATTATTCACAACAATTTGGTGCCCCTGCCGAATCCCTTTCACGAAACTTTGTAACTCTTTACTCTCAATAACGATGTCACCATCTAAAAACAAGACAATTTCACCTTTTGCTTCTCTTGCTCCAATTGCCCGTCCCACATCATTGCCAAGAGAATGTTTATAATAAATCACATGACAATGATGTTGTATTGCTATTTCTTTCGTCCCATCTGTCGATCCATTATCTACTACGATAATTTCATACGGCTTCAGCTTCTCCACTTCTACTAAAACTTGAGATAACGTACTTGCTTCATTATGCGCCGGAATAACAACTGATACTCTCATACTTGTATCACGCTTACCCTTCCAAGCGAACATAGGCAATAATAGGAGTACGCACAATTACATCTTCCGGTGGTCCATAGGAAGGAGAAGTACGAACACTTACTGCCCCGTCTGTCACAGATAAAAGAATGCCTGCAACAATTTCTACAGCTGTCACAACTTGCACTAACTCACCAACATGGTTACGCAGTTCATCAGTAAATAACATATATAACTCTCCTTTCTTACACTTCTTTAATTGATATAATACTTGTAAATGGTAATAAAACTTCAGTTCCTATTCCTTCTTGTAGTGTTAAGAAATCGTCGCCAACTGCTACAATAACACCTGTTAACTGCCCAACCGTCACAGTAATTTCGACGTTTTTACCTAAATATTGCTTTGCAATTTCTTTAAACGGTGATGTATTACATTCTTTTAAAATGTTACAAATAATCGATTGAAATTGACTTGATTTAATAAATTCTTCTGTAGCTTGCTTAGAATTTCTTTGAATAAATCTCGCAAAGTTTTGCGAAAATAAAAGTCGTTCCACAGCAGGCAGTAACTTGTCATCTAAAAAATAACCTAATTGTCTATTAAACAGTCGGGATAATTTATGCCAATATTTTCTGAACAGACACATACACTTCTCCTCCTATTTATTTTTAAAATATAAAAAATACATTCATACATCTTAATGTATACAAAGCAGGCTTTTTATGTGATAGGTAAGACATACATTTTTCAAAGAAACAAGAATTTTTAACTAAATAAAAAAGATAGACGGTATCTCATCTATCTTTATAAGTATTTTAATTTTTAATTGTAACAATGGCAGCTGTACTGTAATAAACCGCTCGTGGTAATTCTGCCTGTTCACTGATAGAAGCTGTAACAAGAGAACCACCGCTTGCCGAAAAATACTTAACAGCTTCTAACGGAATACCATCTTCTTTCACATCAATATGCGTGCCATCTCGCCAGTCTATTTTCTGCATTGTTGCTGAAAGGTCCCCAGTCACTTTACCAAATTCTTTACCATCCACCCCTAAAAAGATCCATTCCCATTTTGTTAAACTTAGTACTTGTTTCAACTCCCCAATTTTCTTTCCATCCATATTCGAAAAAATATAGAAGTTGCGTACTCCCATATTCTTTTGAACACGCAACAATCTTTCTCTTGAGTGATTATATAAATAAAATTGTTGCTTATGTAGTCCCTTAAAAAGAAAAGAGAGTACAGCTTGCCATACACTTTGAATAACAAAATCATACTCTTCTTTTAAAAACCCTACTGTATTTCCTTCTAATCCAAAGTACGTTATTACTTGAAATATCCCTACCTCTTTCCGAACAACAAATTTTTGTTGCTCAAGTAATTCAGAAATCTCTATATTATAATTTTCCTGTTTAAGTATTTTTGATCTTCGTTTTTCTATAAAGCTATATATTAATATTCCAAATACTGGTAGTGCAATACCTATTAATTGCAGATTGTCTTTCTCTGAAGTGAATAGCATTCCTTTTTTATATTCCATCACTAATCCAATTGCAACGATAATCCATACAATGACAGATACAAAAAAAATACGTTTCGCATTACGTGCGTGATGCTTATGTATACTCATATCCCGTCCCCTTTTCCATTTATCCCGCTATTTGCCGGGCAGTAAGACCCACACTTCAAAATTCGGCGAAAGCAAAGAAGTTAGGTGGGTGATCGACTGCCCGTAAAAGCCCGATTGGTGAAGGCTAATAATCAGTGGGGGATGAAGAAAACCCCCACTGATTAAAGTTTCACTTTATTTCATTATCCCATTGCACATACACTTCCTCAATAAAAAAAGACTATCCAAAAAAGACAGTCTTTTACACTTCAATATTTCGTAACATCGTATAAATATCGTTATTCACTTTACCAAATGATTTAATGTTATTTTGAATGTTAGATAATAAAACAACATATACACTACCATTTTTACTAAAACCATTTAAACAATTCCAACCTGGCATTACACCATGATTTGAATAGCTTCCTGGATCTACATACCAGCCAAATCCGTAATCTTTTTTCACAGCAGTAAACATTTGATTATAACTCTCTTTTGAAATTAATTTTCCAGAGAAGAGTGCTTCATTAAATAAATATAAATCATGTGCGCTCGTATATATATCACCACAACCATATAGTTGTGACATGCTCGGAATATTAGGTGTTGTCATATTGTTATTTACTATTTTATAACCCGTTGATGGGAATCTTGTTTGTTCCAACGCTGTACCAAAACCAGAATGTTTCATACCCGCGGTCGCAAAAATATGCTGTTTTATATATTCTTCGAGCGACTGTCCACTTACCTTCTCAGCAATGTAAGCAAGTATAGAATAGTTTGAATCAGAATACTTCCATTTCTCTCCCGGACTCCCAATACGCTTTTGCTTTCCTATTCGTTTGATCAATTCTTCATGAGAAATATCCTCTGTCCCCTGCTCATACTCTGGAATTCCTGATGTATGTGTTAATAGATGTTTTAACTGTATGCTATTACCTTGAGGAAAGTCTGGAATATACTTTGTAACTGTATCCTCTACTTGTAACTTATTTTGATCTTTTAATTGCATAATAGCAGTCGCTACAAACGCTTTTGAAATAGAACCAATATAAAAGGTCGTCTCTGAATTATTCGGCACTTGATTCTCTTTATTAGCCATGCCGTATCCTTTATTCACAAGAACTTTCCCATTCTTCACAATAACAGCTGTTCCACTAAATCCCATGCTCTGTAAATATTGATCCAATTGAGCATTTTCATTAATTTCTTGAGGTGGTCCCTCAGCAGGCTTCTCCACAGCTTGCGCTTGCTTCACTTGTTCTTCCTGCTCTTTTTGTTTTTGTGCTTCTTGCTTCTTTTTTTCTTCTTCTTTCTTTTTTAGCTCTTCTTGTTTTTTCATTTCTGCTGCCGCTTTTAAAGTTTCCTCTTTCTTATTATGCGCAACAATTTTTGTATACATGAAATATACAAGTGATAATAGTAAGACGAGAATGATTGTTCTTTTTATGTATACAATCGGCCGACGTGCTTTCCCATTCGCATTATTTTTTTCCTGATCCATGATTGCCTTTTTCCCCTTATTTACCGATAATTTACTTTTAATTTTCACCTATATTTTGGATAATCTATTCTATAACATCACTACTTTATCACGCACTGTACATATAACCAACCTATATGTACAAAAAAGAAAAAGAAAATTTACAAAAGTAAGATTCCCGTTAAATTTTTAACATAAAAAAAGAGGATATCCTCTAAAAACTGATATTATCAGTTTTTTTGGATATCCTCTTATTTAATTATTTATACGTGTTTTTTCATATCATCGGCAACAGATTCAACATTTGTACCTACGATAACTTGTACACTTGTGTTACTTAATTTCATAACACCTTTCGCACCCGCACGTTTTAATGCAGCTTCGTTTACTTGACTAGCATCTTTCACTTGTAAGCGTAGACGTGTTGCACAGTTATCAATAACTGTTAAGTTGTCTTTTCCACCTAAAGCTGCTACGTAAGTTTCACCAATTGAACCTGCAACTGGTGCATCACCCTCTTCAACTAACTCATCGTCATCTTCACGACCAGGAGTTTTCAAGTCAAACTTCTTAATTAAGAAGTAGAATACTACAAAGTAAATTACTGCGTAAATTAAACCGATTCCCGCTAGCAATACTGGTTTTGTTGCAATACCAAAGTTTAAGAAGTAATCAATTGCACCGGCACTAAATGTGAAACCATCGTGAATGCCAAGTGATGTTGTTACGAATAAAGAAATACCTGTTAACACGGCATGAATACCATATAATACTGGTGATAGGAACATGAATGAGAATTCAATCGGTTCTGTAATACCAGTTAAGAATGAAGTCAATGCTAGGCCACCTAACATACCTGTAACCATTTTACGTTTTTCTGGTTTAGCAGCTGCAATCATTGCGAAACATGCTGCTGGTAAACCGAACATCATAACTGGGAAGAAACCAGTCATAAACATACCTGCTGTTTTATCCCCTGCAAGGAAGCGAGCAATATCACCATTTACAACGTTACCTGCTGCATTTGTAAAGTCACCAAATACGAACCAGAAGTATGTGTTCATTACATGGTGTAAGCCAATTGGAATTAATAGACGGTTTAATAAACCAAATAGACCTGAACCAACTGCACCTAAATTAACAATTCCATGAGCCAATGCATCGATGCCATTTTGAATTGCTGGCCAAATTTGTGCGAATAGAATTCCTAATATTAGCATCACAACCGATGTAACAATCGGAACGAAACGTTTTCCAGCAAAGAAACCTAACCATTCTGGAAGTTTAATCTTATGGAATTTATTATAAAGGAATCCTGCTATAACGCCGACAATAATACCACCTAAAACTTTCATATCCACTTTAGTCGATAATTCGGCGGCCTTAGATACTTGTGTCATTGTATCTGCCAGCTTAGATGGATCTATATTTGCGCTATTACCTATTAAATCTTGAACTTTACCTAATTTATCTTGTAATTCTACAGTAGAATATCCCTTACTAAGTGCATCAATACTGTTTTTCATAACCAGATAACCAATTGCACCTGCAAGACCTGCTGCACCACTACCATCAACTGAAAGACCGATTGCAATACCAATTGCAAAAATAAGTGCTAAATTATCAAAAACCGCTGCGCCGGCCTGTGCCATAACAGGAATATCAAATACATCTGGTTGCCCTAAACGAAGCAATAATCCTGCTGCTGGTAGTACGGCAATTGGAAGCATTAGCGCTTTACCAATACGTTGTAAAAACTGCAACATTTTAATTCCCCCTATCAAATTTATGAAATCGTTATCATTATAAGTACGCTTTAGAAAACGCTTTCTATTTACATAACCATAATAACATATAGTTGTATAGATGTGTAGTTTTTATTTCCGAACTTTTTATGGATAAGTTTTCTATTTCCAAACTGTTATATAAAAGGGAAATTCTCCTTTTTTATTACAGAATAATCTAAACTAAAGACCCACTATAGAACATGTAACTTTCGTTTTATCATTCCACTTTTTCATGTTATTATTTATTTCCGAGCATATCGGGAAAAGTAAACTTAGTTAATTCGAAATAGGAGCGGTGGTACTATGCAGTGCATTGAAACAAACAACTTACAACAGTTGTTAGAACAAGTAAAACCATATACGAAAAAAGGAAAACTTGCTACTTATATCCCCGAACTAGGAAATGCAAATCCAGACGATTTAGGGATTGCCATTTTCCATAAAGAAACAGAATATATCCATGCTGGTAACTCACAGACATTATTTACTCTTCAAAGTATTTCCAAAGTAATTACACTTGCACTTGCACTTTTAGATCGCGGTGAAGAATATGTATTTTCTAAAGTTGGAATGGAACCAACTGGTGACCCATTCAATTCTATTATTAAGTTAGAAACGACAAGCCCATCTAAACCTCTTAATCCAATGATTAATGCGGGAGCATTAGCTATCACAAGCATGTTAGCAGGACAAGATAACGAAGAAAAAATGGAGCGTATCCTTCATTTTGTACGGGAAATAACAGATAATCCTACTATTAATTATTCTTCTAAAGTTGCCAATTCAGAATTAGAGACGGCTTACTTAAATCGTTCACTTTGTTACTATATGAAACAAAATGGAATTATCGATTGTGACATTGAGGAACTTATGGATTTATACACTCGTCAATGTGCAGTTGAAGTAAAC
The DNA here is from genome assembly GCF_016483245.1 of Bacillus cereus group sp. N31. NCBI lineage: Bacteria > Bacillati > Bacillota > Bacilli > Caryophanales > Bacillaceae > Bacillus > Bacillus cereus group sp. N31. The sequence goes on from NZ_JAEHCH010000026.1 coordinate 41,145, forward strand.
TGTATTGATTTAGCACGTATTGGCTTAATTTTTGCAATGGACGGATATGATCCATATAAGAAAAAACAAATTATCCCTAAACATATTACGAAAATCTGTAAAACATTTATGGTTACATGCGGTATGTATAACGAATCTGGTGAATTTGCAATTCGCGTTGGTATCCCTGCAAAAAGCGGTGTAGCTGGTGGGATTTTCGGTTGCGTAAAAGGCGAGATGGGTATCGGGATTTTCGGGCCAGCTTTAGATGCAAACGGAAATAGTATCGCTGGTTTTAAAATTCTTGAACTTCTTTCTGCTCAAGAAGGTTGGAGCATTTTTTAATTGGGCGGTATCCTGCTAATATAGCAGGATTTTTTTACGAAAAATTCATTGTTACTGGTCATCAATATCCTTACAAAAACAGTACTGAAAGTTTCTCTTTATTATGCATATTTGCTCCCCCCTCCTGAATAGTATAGTACAACCTAGCGCTATATGTGGAGGTGTAAAAGATGAAACTAATATTTCAAATGGCGAAACAACCTGTTCTTGAAAAAACAATTGTTCTTTTTATATTGAGTATTGTAGAAAGCTTAAAGCTAAAAGTTGTTTCACTCGACGAAGCTCACCGATACATATTCAATTTAGAAGTACTTGAACTATTAATGGATCGAAACATCGATGATCAAGTACTAGAGCTTATTCATTTCGGAATGGGACTCGAAGATATTCATCATGTACTCCCTGAAGAACTTGAGCATAGTATTGAGGAACTAAAATGGCTTTGTATTCAAGTTTTAAGTGAATATAGTATGCACGAGGAATCGGAACAATTAATTGAAGATATACGCTAAAAAGCACCTTTGTAGGTGCTTTTTATGTTTATTAAGAAGTAAATATCCGATGTCGATATATGCAATTTATTCAAGTATTTCCGAGGAAATGCTCGAACATTGCCTTTCTATTTTTACAACAACTGATCTATCCCAATAAGAATCAATAACACTCCAGCAATTACCGTCGCCCATTTCCCTAAGTATTCTGCTAAAAATCGTTTTCCTATATATGAAAAGCCACTAATACAAATGAAACTAAACACCCCAGAAATACATGCCGTAAGCCACAGATTCAAATTTGTTACTCCAGCATCAAACCCACCTGCAATATTATTAATAGATAATGCCACCCCTAAAACAAGAGCCTCAGAAAAACTAATTGTTTTCGATCCATCAAAATCTGCTTTTTCTGGATCACGTAAAATCCCCAAAAGTACACTACCATCTTTAGATTCTATGGTGTCCTTTTTACTCAAGAAAGGCTGACATAAAATAAACACTCCGATTATCCCTAAAACAATTGCTCCAATCAGGTTTGCTGTAAACTCTGAAATAAATAATGTGATCCAATTCCCCAAAAAACCAGCTAATAAAGTAAATAAAAAACCAAAAAATGCGATGATAAAATTGTTAAACCACGAAATACGAATTTTACGAATGCCATATGCAATCCCAACACCTGCATTATCTAAATTAGAAGCAATTCCGATTAAAAGAATTGAAAATATACCTGCCGTACTCATAAACAGTCACCCCTTTTTCTCACTTCTCAATGCATATTATGAAAATGTTGAGCAACTGTGCCTGTCTGTTTCATATACTTGTAATAAATGCTCAACATTTTTTCAACAATAAAAAGGGGTGCCTTCACTATGCCTAAAGAAAACCCAAACGATCGGCTTGGTAAATTAATCAAAAAGCTTTTAAAAGAACGTGCCTTATCCATGCGCCAACTAGGAATACTTACAGATATTGATCCAGCAACAATCTCAAGAATTATGAATGGTAAACAACAACCAAAACAAAAACATCTACAAAAATTTGCAGAATGTCTGCAAGTTCCGCCTCAATTGTTATTTGATGAAATGTATCCTAATTCTCCTCACATAAATAAAGAAAAGACGGATATGTATACATCTCTTGATACAATTCAGCAAACTTTACAATCCTCTAACTTATTCGACTTCGATTACACAACAACTCGCGTAAAACAAGAACTTGAAACTTATGAACGCTATGCTCAAACAACAGAAGGTGAAAAACGTATTCATGAAAGTTTTTCGAGCAAGTTAGAACAGATTGATAGTGCAGGCCCTTTCATTGAACAATTAACAGATATGTATCAACAATTTTGTAATGAAACCATTTCAAAAGAAGAACGTGCAATTCTTGGGGGTGCATTACTGTATTTCATTTTATCGACCGACATTATACCCGACTATCTCTTTCCAATTGGCTATTTAGATGATGCAATTGCTGTTGAATTAGCAAAAGAGAAATTAATTGAACTAAAACGAAAGACATAGAAAAATAAAGTAAAACTTTAATCAGTAGGGGTTTTGTTCATCCCCCACTGATTATTAGCCTTCACCAATCGGGGTTTTATGGGCCGTTGATCTCCCACCCAACTTCTTGGCTTTCCCTGAATTTTGAGATGGGGGGCTTACTGCCCAGCGAATAACGGGATAAAAAACTATTTCAGCTGTTGTTTAAGTTCAACTCTGAAATAGTTCACTAAAAAATCGTACAAGTTGCAGACCCGTACGATTTCAATATACAAATCTATTTTTTCGTATGACACCATTCATATATGAACGCCGTTATTACTTTTGTAAATTCAATTAACTGTTCAACTTCAACTTTCTCATTTACAGAATGGGCCTCTTCTAGTGTACCTGGCCCATAAATAATGGCTGGGATATGAAATTCACTAAACCACCCACCATCCGTTACTGTTGCAGACATATCTAAAATTGCATTTTTAGATAAAATAGATTCATGTACCGCACTAAGAGTTTTTACAGCTGCATGTTCACTATCTACTTCTAAAGAAGGAAAAATTTCACCACGATCCACAATCATCGACTCTCCGCCCCACTTAAATTGCGGTGGATTTTCACTTAACCATGGATCAGCAGCTGCTACTTTTCTTATATACGCTTCTATTTCTTCTATTATTTGTTCATGCGTTTCGTTTGGATAGAAGTGTACTGTTATCCACAATCGGCACTCGTCAGCAATAAACGCTGCATGCCGGCCACCTTCAATAACAGCTGGATTAATTGTTGTTGTTCCCGATGGATAGCCTTCATACGTTTTCATGACTGCCCAGTGGCGCTCCAGTTCTTGTAAGCTTTGCACAATTTTCATCATTTTTTCAATTGCACTCGCTCCAAATAGACGTCCTCCGGCATGAATCATTTGTCTACGTGTTGCATCATGAAACGTTCGCGGGCTTTTCACAGTAATCCATCCAGTAATTACGCCCCCCTGTCCTTGCATATGTAAATTGCTCGTATCCACTACGACTGCAAAATCAGCATCATAACCACGTTTACAACATTGAAGTGTTCCTGCTTCTCCTACTTCTTCTCCAATTACTGATTGAAATATTAGATCACCCGGCAATTCAATTCCCGCTTCTTCTAAAAGCTGAATAGCAAATAAGGATCCAGCTAATCCACCTTTCATATCTGCCGCGCCTCTTCCAACTAACCAGTCGTCTTTTATAAACGGCTCAAACGGATTTGTTTCCCATGCCTCATCTATCGACACTTCAGCTACATCCATATGTCCATTAATAATAAGACTTTTATATGTCCCGCTTTCCGTCCCTTTTTTTACACCAACAACGTTCGGGTCATTCGGATATACATCCCATTTATCAATACTAAAATTTCGTTTTCTTAGAAAATCTGCAACAAATTCTTGTGCTTCATTTGTATTTCTCGCTGGTGGCGCTGGTGTTTCAAAACGAATTAATGTTTTTGTAAGTTCGAGCAATTCCTCTTTCCTTGAATCTATTTGTTTTAACAACTGCGAAATTTCTGGATTCATCGCTAATTCCCCTTTGCATACGTAGTATGTTTCCAGCTTTATTTTCACAAAAAAAGAGACTGTTTACAATTTTACAGTCTCTAAATGACTCACTATTATAAAGTGAAACTATAATCAGTGGGGAGGTTCATCCCCCACTGATTATTAGCCTTCACCAATCGGGCATTTACGGGCAGTTTATCTCCGGCCGAATTTTGAAGTGGAGTTTTACTGCCCGTTAATGCGGGGTAAACTTTCTAATTCAGTTGTGTTTGTCTTTTCAATATGTTCTACGCTACTTCTCTTATTTCTGGTAGCGCGATAAAACAGTAAACAAACAATCATAAATGGAATACCACAATATAAAGCCATTCTTTGTTCAGGAATAAAAGCCATGCCAACAATTACTGTTAAATTTAATACTAACGCAAGAAGTGGAACAAATGGATACAATGGTGTTTTAAATTTCAAATCCTTAATATCCCCGCCCTGCTTTACGTATGTCCTTCTAGCTAATAAGTTAGATAAAGCAATCGATGCCCAAACTAATATTGCTCCGAACCCTGCAATTGAAAGAAGCCATAAATAAACTGTATCTTCCGCATAAATACCTGATAATAATGAGAGGCATCCTACAATCGTGCTTACAATCAACGCATAAATAGGAACACCGTTTTTAGATAACTTACCAAAAATCGGGCTAATCATTCCTTGATTAGACATAGACCATAGCATACGGGAAGTTGCATATAATCCTGAATTCGCAACCGATAGTACCGCTGTAATAATAACAAAATTTATAATATCAGCCGCATAAGGAATACCAATTTTATCAAATACGACTACGAATGGGCTTTCTATCACGCCTGCTTGCTGCCAAGGAAATAGTCCCGCAAGAATAAAAATAGATAGTACAAAGAAAACGAGTATGCGCCAAACTGTATTATTAATTGCCTTCGGGATCGTTTTCTCTGGATTTTCACTCTCACCAGCTGCAATTCCAACTAGTTCTGTTCCTTGGAAAGAAAAATTAACTGCAATCATCGTAATTAAAATTGCTGATAATCCATTTGGAAACAACCCTCCATAATCAGTAAAACTAGAAAACATCGGTGCTGGTTCGTTTCCTTTCATATCTAGAAAACCGAACATTGCTGCCCCGCCCAAAATAATAAATGCAATGATTGTAATTACTTTAATACTTGCAAACCAAAATTCAACTTCCGCAAAACTTCTTGAAGATAACGCATTAATAGCAAAGAGCAGTACTGCGAATACTACACACCAAATCCATGACGATACATCAGGAAACCAGCGTTTCATCAAAATACTAACTGCAATTAATTCAATGCCTATCGTAGCAGACCAGTTTAGCCACGACATCCAGCCGACTACATAACCCGCTGCAGGGGAAATATGCTTTGTAGCATACGTTTGATAAGATCCTGCATCAGGCATTGCGACCGCTAACTCTCCTAGACAGAGCATCGTTAAATACATAACAAATCCGCCAACAAGATACGCTACAATCGCTCCTCCAGGTCCAGCTTCATGAATTGTATAACCAGATCCTAAAAAAAGACCCGTACCAATAACCCCTCCGAGTGCAATCATAAATATGTGCCGACTTTTCAATTCCCTTTTTAACCCTTGGCTTTGATCCATCACATAAATCCCCCCTTTTCATTTTTTAAAACCCATTAATTGTAAGCGCTTTTAAAATTCTTCATCGTAAAATTAATTATTAAAAAGTGCAAAATACATATCACTTATATTAATCACTACCTGTTATTAAAAGGTCATCCCTTACTGTTATTAATAGTTTTTGATCAGCGATAGCTTGTCCTTCTACCACTTCTAAAGATTCGATATAACCACTGATGCCTACCTTAATTTCTACTTTCTGTTTATCTATCGTTTCAATTAACGCTAATTTCTCCCACTCATATACGTAAGAACTTTCAGTAACAAATAATTTCTCTACTTTCCCGTAACAAGGACTATATACGCCTTCTATAACCGTCTTCACTTAATAAATTCCTCCTCTTAATTAATTTGCACTGAAATGTCGCATACCCTATGAAAAGTTCTAATTCACCCACTCCTTCCATTTAAAGATTTCAATTATTATTTATGCAAGATACGTACCAACCTCAATATCTATATAAAAATTAAGATTTTGTACAAAAAAATCTACATAACCGCAAAATTTTTCTATCATTTAAAAAGTTTTAAAAGAAAATAGCAAAAAAATTTTGCGATTTTATGAGAATTTTAATAAAATTATAAAAAGTCAGTCTTCATAGGGTGAAACGAGGAGAAGATGATACATGCATACAGAAGAAATTAATTTCAAACAAATTATTGAAATGAATGCGCTATATGAAGCTTTACTCAATGAACTCGATATCGGGATTCATATTATTAATGAGGAAAGTAAAACGATTATCTATAACCGCAAAATGATGGAAATTGAATCAATGGACCGCTTAGATGTGCTATATAAAAGTCCCTTAGAGGTATTTGCATTTGAAGAAAATAAAAATAGTACTCTTATAGAGGCATTAAAATTTGGAAAAACAAAAAAAAATATAAAGCAAACGTATTTTAACAATAAAGGGCAAGAAATTACGACGATTAACGATACTTTCCCTATAATAGAAAATGGAAAAATTAAAGGCGCTATTGAAATTTCAAAAGAGATTAGTCACTTAAAGCAACCGATAAGAATGAGCCCTTCTCGAAAACAAAATACTAAATTCACCTTTGACCACATAATTGGTGATTCTGGAGCTATTCAATCAATCATTGCAGAAGGAAAGAGGGTAATTCGTACATCCTCATCTATACTTCTTGTAGGAGAAACAGGGACTGGCAAAGAACTATTTGCACAAAGTATACATAATGAAAGTCAGCGTTCAACAAAACCGTTTATTTCACAAAATTGTGCAGCTATACCTGATACCCTAATGGAAAGCTTATTATTTGGTACGAATCGAGGTGCCTTTACAGGAGCAATAGATAAATCTGGTTTATTTGAAGAAGCAAATGGTGGGACTTTGTTGTTAGATGAAATCAACTCATTAAGCCCAACGCTTCAAGCTAAGTTACTACGGGCTATACAAGAAAAAACAATACGAAGAATCGGAGGCGCACAAGAAAAAGAAATTGATGTTCGTATTATAGCAACTATTAATGAAGACCCTCTTGAAGCTATTGCACACAATCGGTTAAGAGAAGATTTATATTACCGATTAAGCGTCGTTACTTTATGTCTTCCACCTTTACGGGAACGAAAAGAAGATATTCCAGCTCTTGTTCAGCACTTTATCGAAAAGTACAATATTCAATTCGGGCTCAGCGTAACGGATGTAGATGTACATGTAAGAGAATTCTTTTATGTATACGATTGGCCCGGAAACGTACGAGAATTGGAACATATAATTGAAGGTTCAATGAACTTAATAGAAGATGAAAATATCATTACAGCGTTTCATATACCCACTCACTTTCGCGAACGAATAAAAAAAGAATTCAATATGCAACCTTCACTAACTAATTACAATGCTGATACACCTAAAACTTTAAAGCACACGATAGAAGAAATAGAAAAAAACTACATCACTCAAATTCTTAAAGAGAATAATGGTAATATCTCACAAGCAGCAAAATTTTTAGGATTGAGTAGACAAAACTTACAATATCGAATTAAAAAACTTCATTTACAAATATGAAATGAACCTTTCTCCAATCGCAGAAAAATTGGTAAAATATGTTACACTAAACATATAACATGCTAGAAAGGGGCGATATATATGAGTAATGATAAAAAATTAAAGTTAATACAATACTTATACTTTTTCCCTACCATGCTCTGTATGATGTTACTCATTAATGCCGATGTAAGCAGCTCTCCTTATGCAAAGCTATTAGGAACAATTTTCGGCTCCTTTGCAGCTATTATGCTTGCTGCTTTTTGGAATTTGAAAATACGTATGAAGAAAGAGAAATCTTCTTAACAGCAAAACATAAAAAAATCGAGCCTACACAGCTCGATTTTTTACTGATTATTAAAACTCAACACTCTCCAAATACAAACCACTTGCCTCAGCAAGACAATTAATTTGATTGCGCTGTTTTTCCTCTAAAATATTCGGAATTGCTTCAGCATCTAATTGTCCTAATCCAACTTCAATTAATGCTCCAACAATTTTTCGCACCATATTATGAAGGAAGCCGTTACCACTTACTCTAATTTGTACAAATCCTGCCTCTTCAGAAACCTCAAGCGTATATACTTCTCGAACCATAGACTTTTTCTTAGATTTTGCATTTGAAAAAGCAGTAAAATCATGTGAACCAACTAAATGTTTCGCAGCTTTTTTCATGCTTTCCACATTTAATTTTTTATTCACGTGCATGCTGTGTTTACGCATGAATGGGTTCGTATGCTCTTCATTCCAAATCTTATAAAGATATGTTTTCGCCTTAGAGTTGTAACGAGCATGGAAACGATCTGGCACTTCTTCCACACTTGTAATACTAATATCATTTGGTAAATATTGATTTAAATACTTTTTCACTTTATGTTCCACTAACTTCTCATCACTCTTAAAGTTAGCCACTTGATTCAAAGCGTGTACACCAGCATCCGTTCTACTACAGCCGATAATTTCAATTTCTTTCCCGACCATTTCAGATATGACACTCTCAATTTTCCCTTGAATCGTATTATCATTATTACCGAGACGTTGCCACCCTTTATAACGCGCACCGTCATACTGAATCGTTAATTTATAATTGTGCATAGTATTCTCCTTCATAGAAAATATTCCCTCATATCGTGAGGGAATATGAATAAACTTTACTTTTTAACAAGTCTTACTACATTTTCTACATGAGCTGTATGTGGGAACATATCAACTGGCTGCACATATTCCACTTCATAACTCTTCATTAATGCATTCACATCACGTGCTAACGATGAAGGATTACAAGATACGTACACAACTCGTTTCGGCTGTACTTTTAAAATTGTTTCCAATAATTTATCATCGCAACCTGTACGTGGTGGATCGACAACAATTACATCTGGACGCCATCCTTCTTTTACCCACTTTGGTAACCATTGTTCAGCTTTACCTGCTTCATACTTCGTGTTTGTAAATCCGTGACGTTTCGCATTTTTTCTTGCGTCTGCAATCGCTTCTGGAATTACATCCATACCACGTACTTCCGCTGCATCATTCGCAAGCCAAAGACCAATTGTACCAACACCACAGTACGCATCTACAATTTTCTCATTCCCTGTTAAAGCAGCTGCTTTTTTCGCTTCATCATATAAAACAACCGTTTGCTCTGGATTCAGTTGGAAGAATGCACGTGCTGATAATTCAAATGATAAATCACCAAGTGTTTCTTGAATTACTTCTTTTCCAGCTAATTTAAATGTTTTGTCGCCAAAAATAACAGATGTTTTACGCCAGTTTACGTTTTGCATAATTGATTTAACAGCTGGCATCTGTTTTTGTACTTCTGCAATAAATTGTTCTTTATTTGGCAGTTCTTCTTTTGTTGTAATAAGTGTAACTTGTACTTCCCCTGTTTGAACTGCAGTACGTGTTACAATTGTGCGTACTAAACCTTTTTGTTTTTTCTCATTGTAAATAGAAACATTTAGTTTTTCTAATATACGTCTTACAACTTTTGTCGCTTCATTCGTTGCTTTATGTTGAATCATACAATGGGCAATATCAATTAACTGATGTGAGTTTTGTTTATATAACCCTGTAATAACTTTCTCGTCTTTACGCCCCACTTGTAATTGACTCTTATTACGATAATGCCATGGATTTTCCATGCCAAGCGTCGGACGAATTTTCTCTTCCATACTGTTTTTCATGTACTTCTCAAATGCTTGTACAACGATATCACGCTTTTGATTCAATTGTTCTTTATAATCTAAATGTTGTAGCTGACAGCCACCGCACTCCTCATATACTGGACATGGCGCTTTCACACGATGTGGTGAAGCTTTACGAACCTTTTTCACTTTCGCTTCAGCGAAGCCACGCTGAATTTTCGTTGTCTCAGCAACGACTTCTTCTCCTGGTAATGCCCCTGGAATGAAAACAACTTGTCTCTTAAAATAACCAACGCCTTCTCCGTTAATCCCAAGACGTTTAATTGTCACAGGAAACGTTTGACCAACTTCCAACTTACTCTCATGTTGCTTTTGTATCATGATTACACCTCTACTCTATACTTTTCCATAAATATAACGCTGCATAACTGCAGTATGGTTCACACTCTTGTTTCACGTTTTCTAAAAATGCATCATCAGGTTTATCATCTAATTGAAATACACCTTGCACTGCACGCTGAATCCCAATGTCCGCTTTCGGAAACATATTTTTCCGCCCAAGCCCAAACATTAAAAAGTTTTGCACTGTCCATGCACCAATTCCCCTAATTGGCAACAATTGTGCTGAAACTTCTTCTTCCGTCCCAGTTTCTATACTCGCTAAATCTAATGTACCACGGGCAATACGTTCTGCTAATCCTACTATATATTCAGCCTTTCGCTGACTAAACTTCTGCTCTCTCAATTCTTCTATTGAAATATTTGCTACTATTTCCGGAGTGGGGAAAAAGAATACACCATTCTTCTCTGTTCCATACCGTTTCACAAATTGTTCTGTTAGCACAGTAGCAAATTTCAAATTTATTTGTTGGTGAATGATACAGCGAAGAAGACAAGCAAAATAATCAAATTCTAAAATAATTGGAGTATAAGCATATGTTTCAAATAGTGGACGTAATGATGTGTTTAAAAAATGATTTTGTATATCTTGAAACGGTTCATTCCAATGAAAAATGGCCCTCATTCGTTTCATGACTTTCTCCGGATCTCCTGTCTGACTAGAAATCCAAAACTGTGGATTTTGAACAGTACCAATCCCTTGCAAGCGAACAACAACCTGTTCCTCGTCTATACAAAGCGGGACATAAATGACTTTCTCATCTAATTGAATGACGTTGAGAGGATCAAAAGATAAACGTTTTAATACTTCTTCAAAATGATACGGATACTCTAACGTAACATGTTCGCTCCACATACGTTTCCCCATCCTTTTTACACATCATTATAGCATGAGAAAACCGCAAGCATACATGCTTACGGTTGATTGCTTTTCACTAAGTCATCTAGACTTTTAAAATGATACCCTTTCTCGCGCAAATCATCAATGATTTTCGCAAGTGCTTCTGCATTATCTTTTGATATTGCATGAAGTAATAAAACAGATCCTGGATGAATCATCGTCATTACATTGTTATGCGCATATTGCCACCCTCTTTGCTGATCCACTTTCCAATCAAGAAATGCAAGTGACCAAAATACATTATAGTAGCCCATTTCTTTCGTAAGAGCTAATGTTCTTTCACTAAATACGCCGCGCGGAGGACGTACATATTTCACTTCTTTTTGCCCTGTTACTTTTTTTATTTCCTCTGTTACACTCGTTAATTCTTCACGAAGTTTTGCATCGTTTACTGCTGTAAAATCTGGGTGACTCCAAGAATGATTCCCAATAATATGCCCTTCATTTTTCATTCGTAACAACAAATCTTTTTGGGTTTTAATATAATGCCCTGTTACAAAGAACGTGGCTGGTACCTTCTTCTCTTTTAATACATCTAAAATTTGTCCTGTATAACCATTTTCATATCCATTATCAAATGTTAAATAAATATCTTTTTTCTTCGTATCCCCTAAATAAAATCCACCATTTTTTTGTAGTAATTCTGTATAAAGTTTCCCTGCATCTGGTACTGTTTCATTTTTAGGACGCGGAATTCCCCAGTTATGTGGAGTGTTTGTATAAGCCAATGTTGAAACTGGAACAAGTACCATCATAATTGAAAAAATGAGACCTATATATAACCATTTATATTTCATAAATAGTCTCCTTTCCATATATAATCGTACCTGTAGTTTCTGTTTCCCTGCTTTCTTTCATGCTGAACATGTTTTTCTATATATACCAAAAAAATGCACCTCGAATCATTCGAGGTGCATTTTTGTTTACTTAAATACTGGCTCTTTAAAGCTCGCTAATTTTTCAAGCGATGTTTTATCAACATCGGCATGCAAACTATTGCCATGAGAGTCCATCGTTACAACTGCTTTAAAACCTTCAATTCGTAAATGCCACATTGCTTCTGGAATACCAAATTGTAAGAAATCAACATCTTTCACTTCTTTAATACATTCCGCATAATATTGCGCAGCACCGCCAATTGCGTTTAAGTACACGCCGCCGTGTTCTTCTAATGCTGCTAATGTTTTTGCACCCATGCCGCCTTTACCAATTACAGCACGAATACCAAATTTCTTCATAATATCCCCTTGGTATGGCTCTTCACGAATACTTGTCGTTGGTCCTGCTGCTTTAATTTGCCAATTGTCATTCTCGTCTTTCACTACAACTGGACCACAGTGATAAATAACTTGTCCATTTAAGTCTACTGGACAATCGTTATCCATTAAATGTTTATGGATTGCATCACGACCTGTATACATCATGCCATTAATTGTTACAACATCACCAACGCGAAGTTCACGAATTTGCTCTTCTGTAATTGGTGCTTGCAATACAATTTCACGTTGCTCTGTTTTTTCTTGCACTTCTTGCTCCAGTGTATCGTCGCCTTCTTGATATAGCCAATCCATAATTTCTCCTGTTTCAGGATGGATTTTTACACCAAGGCGGCGATATGCCCAACAATTATACGCAACAGATACGTAGAAGCTAGCTGGTAGGCGATTATATACGCCAATTTTACAACCAAGTAAAGTTGTTTCTCCGCCGAATCCCATCGTACCAATGCCAAGCTTATTCGCATTTTCTAATACGTATTCTTCAAGTTTTTGTAACTCTGGTACAGGATTGATGTCATCTAATGTACGGAATAATTGATTTTTCGCTAATTCGTAACCTGATGTTCGGTCTCCCCCGATACCAACACCAATTACACCTGCACTACATCCTTGACCTTGTGCTTGATATACAGCATGAAGAAGGCATTTACGAATTCCTTCTAAATCACGGCCTGCGCGTCCAAGTCCTTCTAATTCACACGGTAAGCTATATTGAATATTTTTATTCTCACAACCGCCGCCCTTTAAAATTAAACGTGCATCAATATAATCTTTTTCCCATTGCTCAAACTTAATAACTGGTGTACCTGGTCCTAAATTGTTTCCACTATTGTCTCCAAAAAGAGAATCAACAGAGTTGGGACGAAGTTTACCATCTTTTGTCGCCCGCTCAAGCGCACTATAGATAGCTTCCTTCAGTTTTAATTGATTCACACCAACTGGTGTATAAATTTTAAAAGTTGGCATCCCTGTATCTTGGCAAATCGGCGAGATGTTATCATCTGCCATTTTAATGTTATTCGTAATTGTGCCAAGTGCCATCGCTGAACGAGTCCCTGCGTTTTCTCGCTCTTTCGCTTGTTGAATCGCACGACGAACATCTTTCGGTAAGTTCGTTGACGTTTCAACAACTAGTTGATACATGCTTTCTTGAAGCTTTTCCATTGTTACTTCCCCCTCAATTGTGAACGCTACCAAAACGTTACGAGATGAAAATTCCATCGTTATACTCTTCAGCCCTTTATTTATCCCGCATGAACGGGCAGTAAGACTCCCACCTCGAAATTTGACTAGAGCAAAGAAGTTAGGTTGGAGCCCTGCTGCCCGTAAACGCCCGATTGGTGAAGGCTAATAATCAGTGGGGAATAAACTTCCCCACTGATTAAAGTTTCACTTTATTTCATGCTATTAAAGTATAAATGAGATTTTTCACAACTTGATTATACCTTTTTTTCTATATTCCTTCTATTATCCGTACAGAAAAAGGCTACCAATTTTGTATTGGCAGCCTTTTTAATATATTATTCGTCTTTTTTAAATTGCTCACATTTTAATTCTAATTCATCTAACATCGCAAGAAGACGATCTACATCTTCTAACTCTACTTCTTCAGGTTCAATTGTATCAATTACTTCAATGAACATATTTAAACGCTCTTTTAAATATACTAATTGTGTATCTTTATCTTGAATTGCTTTTCCCATGAAGGCACTCTCCTTTTAATTCGAGTTGCTTTTATTATACCGCAAAAATGATTGCTATGGGCATGAAATTTCATCAATTTTGTCACGATTATCCGCTATAATGTAAGCCCTCTCTCTTTTTCCGCTAAAAAGTTTCACTTTATAAAAAGTACATATTCTTCTATTATAGAGAATGGACAAATTGTTATTTCAATAGTCAAAGGAGTATTTCATATGACGATATTACAAAAAATGAAGCCGATTACTCCTTCTTACGATCCATGGGAAGCGTATATGGACCTTGAAGAGTACGGCAAACTACTATTAACAAACGTTGAGTTTACAACGACAACGTTATGCAATATGCGTTGCGAGCATTGTGCTGTTGGTTACACATTACAGCCGAAAGATCCAAATCCGCTTCCGATGGAGCTTTTATTAAAACGATTAGATGAGATTCCTCATTTACGTTCTTTAAGTATTACTGGCGGAGAACCTATGCTTTCAAAGAAATCCGTCGACAACTATGTAACACCACTCTTAAAATACGCTCATGAACGAGGCGTTCGCACTCAAATCAACTCAAACTTAACTATAGATTTAGCACGTTACGAACAAATTATTCCTTATTTAGATGTGCTGCATATTTCTCATAACTGGGGAACAATTGATGACTTCGTTGAAGGCGGATTTGCAATGATGGAGCGTAAACCTACTTATGAACAACGTGCAAAATTATTCGAACGAATGATTACCAATAGTAAAGCTCTATCCGATGCAGGTGTACTCGTATCAGCTGAAACGATGTTAAACAAAAGAACTCTACCACACATTGAACATATTCATCGTCAAATCGTTGAGGAAATGGGTTGTAAACGTCATGAAGTGCATCCGATGTATCCAAGTGACTTCGCTAGCACACTTGAAATTTTAACAAAAGACGAAATTCGAAAAGCTATTGAACATTTATTAGAAATTCGTGACGAAAATGTATGGATGTTATTTGGAACATTACCTTTCTATGCATGTAGTGATGATGAACGCGATTTAGCTACATTTAAGAAATTACATGAAAGTAAAAATGTAACTGTACGTAATGATCCAGATGGCCGTTCTCGTTTAAATGTAAATATTTTCGATGGAAATATTATTGTGACGGACTTTGGTGATGTTCCGCTTCTAGGAAACATACAAACAAACACATTACAAGAAGCATATGAGAAATGGAGCGCTTCAAAAACAGCAAAATCATTAAGCTGTCATTGCCCTGCGGTGAAATGTCTTGGACCGAATGTTCTTGTAAAGAACAGCTACTATCCAACAGAAGATTTCTTATCAAAAAAATCAAACCTTATGTTATAAATAAAAACGTCAGCTTATATGGGCTGACGTTTTCTTATTTCATTGCGCATGCGACGAGGAAATAAATTTAAAAAACAAATGATCATGAATTGGAATAGCTGCTCCAATTCCTTGAGAGGTAACATTTTTTACAACAAGTCTTTTTTGATTTCCTTTTAAAACAAGGTACACTTCTCCAAACGTTACTTTTCCTTTTTCATTTACTGCTGGCGTATAAGCATATAAATATCCAAGTTGACTCGGACTAATATTATACACACGCTCATGTCCTGTACCATAACCAATGGTCGTTTTAAATGAAAGTGGCAACTGTACTTTTTCAAGCGCTTTTAGCAGCATCATTTTTTTCACATCTGTAGCATCTTTCATATCTGCTGTTAAATCGCCTTCAATCGTCTTTTGAGTTTCTTGCTTATAACGAAGTGGATATAAGCGATCTCCTCCTCGATTATCGTACACATTACGATTCACTTGTTTATATTCCCAATTAATCGATGTATCTACCGATTCATAATTTAAAGCCCATTGACCTAAATAAATTTTCGCGCGGTACCCTACTGCAAGCGGTGCATTTGAAATTGTCGTTTCATTAAACATCCGAATTAAGTCCGGATTTTCAATTTTAATATTTGCTGTTTTCAATAGTTCTTGAGCAAATTTACTAGGCTGCAAGCGCGGCAAATCTTGCGCATCGTTTGGAAACGTATTGTCTTTTGAAATATTTAAAACAGATGAAGGCATTTTTGTTTCTACCGTTGTCTTTGCAAAACTACTGTTAGGAAATAATAAAATAAACGAGACCATGGCTGAAAGACATATGCTGTATACTCGTTTCACCTGTCTGGCTCCTTCCTACATAAAGGTATATATACTACTTTGTTTATTGTTTTCTCTGAGCACAATTGTTATGCCTATTTTTCATAATAAATAAAAACCAATTCCCATAATGACGTACGCAGCTAATAAAGTGCCTCCTTCAAACCAGTTTGTATCCCCATCATTGGAGATTGCAATCGTTAAGAAAACAGCTGTAATCATGGACACAAGTTCTGGTATTGTAAACACTAAAGGCATCCTTTGTACAAAAAACATAGAAAGCAATACTAATACAGGAGCAACAAACATCGCAATTTGTAATGTAGAACCTACTGCAATTTCAACTGCAATATTTACTTTATTTTTATAAGCCATAATAATTGCAGATGCATGTTCCGCTGCATTTCCAACAATTGCAACGATAATAACCCCTATAAATAACTCTGACCAGCCAAATGACTTCGCAACCGTCTCAAATGTATGCACGAGAGCCTCCGACACATAAGCTACTGCAATCGTCGCTATCGCTAAAATAAGGAGTGCTTTACCTTTCGACCACTCTGGCTCTTCTTCATGCGCTACTTCGTCACTTTTATGTTGATATACACCACGGTGCGTAACTAACTTAAATAGCAATGCAGCAAGGTACATAATAATCATAATAATAGATACGCCAATACTTAATTGATACGTCTTTCCCGCATCCATCTTCATTGAAAAAATTTCTGGAATAACAAAGGCTACGACAACAGCAAAAATTAATAAAGCTGAATTATGTCTTGCGTCGTAAACATTAAAGCTTTGTCTTTTATATTTTAATCCACCTATAAAAAAGGACAGCCCTCCTACTAATAGTAAATTTCCAAGTACAGAACCCGTTAACGAAGCTAACACAACTTCAATTAATCCTGCCTGAAGTGCGAAAATTGAAATGATAAGTTCAACGGCATTACCGAAAGTTGCATTTAATAATCCACCTATTCGAGGTCCAGAGACAATTGCCAAACTTTCTGTTGCTCTCCCCATAAACCCCGCTAATGCGATAATTGTAATGCAATATACAGCAAACATAATCGTTTGAGGCCAATGCATTGTTTTTCCGAGTACAGAAAGTGGTACACCTATAAGCGCTACTATAAGAAATATTTTATTAAACATGCTTTCCATCCTTCCATCGTATGTATTTCTCCTCATCATTAATATTATTCTTCTCCTAACTTGTCCGATTTCATCACAATTACGTTTAAAAAATCAGATTGAAGAAAACAGTATGAAAGATATTTAATTTATCTTGTTTAAACGGAGAAAATTATAAATTATGAAAAGAGGTTAAAAGTATGCACTTAAAAGAAAAAATTGCAACGATTATTCAAGGACAAAGAACAGGTGTGTTATCTACTGTACGTAATGAGAAGCCACACAGCGCTTTTATGATGTTTTTCCATGAAGATTTTGTACTATACGTTGCAACAGATCGACAATCAAAAAAGATAACAGATATCGAAAACAATCCAAATGTACATGTACTGCTTGGACGAGAAGGAAAAAAATTAGATGAAGATTATATAGAAGTTGAAGGCTTAGCTTCAATCGAGGAAGACTCAACATTAAAAAACAAGTTTTGGAATAATAGCTTAAAACGCTGGTTACTTGGTCCTGAAGACCCTAATTACGTATTAATAAAAATCAATCCTGACACAATTTATTACATCGATGGTGCAGGTACGACGGAGCCCGAGTTTTTACGACTATAAAATAAAACAAGCCCCCCTTAGGTGGGCTTGTTTTGTCGAAAAGTTCTTCTGAAAAAAACAATAAAATAGGTGGAACTTTCTAAAGATTCTGTTATATAATAGCAGTAACTTAAATAAACTGTATTAAAACAGACTGAGAGGAGAAATAAAATTGATGAAAAGAGAAGAACGTAAAAACATGATTGAGTTTATTGAAAAGAAAAAAGGAATTGAGCGTGACGAATTATTGTTTATGACAGACGATGAAGTAGAACATATTTATAATGTAACGTACTTTTTATATGAGGAAATTGCAGAGTAGTATAATAATCCCCACCTTATTAAAAATATAAGGTGGGGATTATTTCGTTATTAATACATGAGAATGATTTTCATGTATAATAATGTAAGATTGGAGGAATTTTACTATGAGCTCATGGCTATTATTCGCATTATTATCAGCAATTGCTGCTGCCCTTGTATCTATTTTTGGAAAGATTGGTTTAGATGGAATCGATGCTAATGTTGCTACGACTGTTCGTTCTATTATTATGGCACTATTTATGATAGGCGTTATTATTATACAAGGTAAATTTCAAAATATCGGCGACGTACTGCTAAATAAAAAAGCACTGCTATTTATCACATTAAGTGGGGTTGCAGGTGCTTCGTCATGGCTATTTTATTTTCTTGCCTTAAAAACAGGAAAGGTCTCTCAAGTAGCCCCTATCGATAAATTAAGTGTAGTGTTTTCTATTATTCTTGCGATGATTATACTCGGTGAAAAGTTAAACTTTATGACTGGTATCGGTGTAGTCTTTATTACAGCTGGTGTACTATTTATTGCTTTCAGCTAAAAAAACCGCTATTAGCGGTTTTTCTTTTTCTTTATGTAAAACCATACAATGCATGTAACAACTGCTGAAATGATTAAAATCCATATTCCATAATGATGTAAACTATACTCGACAAATCGCCATTTCTCTCCTAACTTCCAGCCAAGTCCGATAAAAACACTGATCCAAATGAGCGCACCACCGTAAGCGTACAAGCAAAAACGCCAAAATGTTAAATTCGAAACCCCAGCAAAATATGCTGTTAAATGACGTACTCCTGGTATAAAGTAACCAATCATTAAAAGAAATGGACCGTATTTTTCAAATAAAACATGTGTTTTTTCAATGTGATGTTCTTTAATTCTAACTTTCGGCCCATATTTTTTTAAAACAGGAAGACCGAGTTTTAAACCTAATATGTAGCTTAATGTAATACCTAACATCGCACCCGCCATCCCACTTGAAAAAGCAGCAGTTCCTGACATAACGCCTTTTGAAACATTATAACCAACAAAGGTCAATAAAAACTCGTCTGGTATCGGTAATCCGACAATCCCACCAGCCAATGCTATAATAATTCCAAAATACCCATAATGCGCGATTAACTCGCCAATATGTTGTTCCATTCGGAAGACACATCCTATGCACGATCGTTATTCCACATTTTGCCCGTTCTCTCTTTAAGACAAACATGGTATACATATTCACTATACATTGTTTTTATAATGAACTCTACTTCTACCCATTCTTTTAACAGCGATAAAGTGAAACTTTAATCAGTGGGTATTTTGTCTATCTCCACTGATTATTAGCCCACACCAATCAGGATTAAAAAATAAAAATTCATATGCTTGTTTTTTTGTTACAATAAAGGAAAGCTACTTTTCGCAACGGTTTAACTCTCAAGAAAAATGATACATCTAGCAAAAACATAGTTTGGTCTATATAATACAACTTCTATCTATTAAAAAACATGTACCCTTTTACATACAACATCATTTTTCTAAATTATACAGGGGGGAACGAACATGACCATTGAAAATCAATTTATCCAAAAAGTTTACTATAAAACATTTTTAACAGAAGAAATTTCTACTCCAGTATCGGAAGTACTCGGTGAAGCATACATAAATGAATCTAAAAATGAATTCTCCAACATTTCTAATATTCGCTTTGCTCAAGGTGAATTTTATTACCAAAATAAAGATTTTGAAGCAGCCATATTTAAGTGGGAGAAAGTAAATAACGACCTTGAACTTTGGGCAACCAAAAATATTGCTGATGCTTATTTTGAACTCGGATTCTTACCAAAAGCAGAAGAAATTTATCAATCTATTCAAACTGAAGGTACAACTCTTACGATGGAAGTTTCCTTGCAACTTCTTTCTCTTTATATCGAGCAAGATCGTTTAGGATTAGCTTTTAAGACGATTAGTGAAGCTGTGGCATTTCAACCAGACTATCCGAATATTACTGCAATCGCACGTTCTTTCTATGAAAAACAAGAAGATTGGAACAACGCTATCGAACTTGCAGTTCAAGAGGGAATTCGAACAAAGTCATTACATTGGTTCGATACTTTAATCCATTACGTAAACCAAGGATTTACTAAACAAATCAAACCAGAATATTTCTATGATTCTTTAAAAGCTTTATATGCAATTGACCAAGTCCAATTTAAAGAGTTTGTTATTGCCCTTTGGAACAGCTATCAAAATGAACCATTATACCTTTCTTGGATCCAAAGCATGAATCATTTATTTTTACATATTGAAACAGATAACAATGACAATTGGAATGAAATTTCTATCCGCTACCAAGAAACATACTTTGCATTAATTACTGGCGATCATTTTATGCATGAATTAAACGGTCTTGTTCCTGATTTATTAACAAATTGGTTTAGTTTAACAAAAGCAAAGGATTCCTTACTTGTTTCTGCCGCAGTATTAGCATGGAATGAAGTTGCACCTACAACTTTAGAATCATTACTCGTAAAAAGTGCTGGAGCCTTACTTTCTAATTCATCAGCTGAAACAAATGTAGATATGGAAACCGTTTCTCATCTATTCGAAACAATTGCTGAATGGGCCGAGAAAAATGATGTAGATTTAAGTCATCAATTTACGCTACTCGTCCATGAACTATGTGATTTACATGTTAATAAACTACTAATAGCTGGAACAAGTGACCATGATAAAGCGTCATTCGTTAATTCAATATTAGGAGAGAACATCTTAACTGAGACTTTAACAGCTCCTATTCTATTTAAAGACGATAGTCAAACTGCAATAACGGAATTCAATGATCTAGATGTAAAAAACATCTCGAACTTTGATGAAGTCCATCAAATAATGGATACATCTTCCCAGTCAGAACTTGAGAAAAAATGTATAGAAATTAAGTTACCAAGTAGATTTTTAAGAAAAAATAAGTTTGCATTTCTTGTTACACCATCTGTTCAAGGACAATTGGATAAAAACAGCTCATACTTTGAATACTTACAGGCAGCAGAGAGCCTTATTTACATATTAAATTCTGCCTCACCATTACATGGCGAAGAACTTGATACATTACTTTATTTACGTGAACAAGTGCCAAACTTACAAATTCATTTCGTATTACACACAAATAATACGACTACCAATGAAAATCTAATTAGTAAACTTACAGTCCATTTCCCAAATGCAAAATTCTTCCCGTACTCTCCTTCCCAAGAGAGTAGCCAGCAACTTGGGGATGTAACAGAGTCCATTCTCTCTAATCTTGCAGAACGTGACATAGAGAAAGAACGTATAGAAAAGCTAATATGGTTTACTCAAAAGACAATCGCTTACCTTGTAAATGAACGTGTAGAATTAGAACATACATTAGTGAAATCAGTACGCTGGAATAAACATATATCTGTAAAACTTAATGGATTTATTAACAATCTTACTGCTCTTGAAAAAGACAAAATCCGTTCTATTACAGAATCTTATCTTTTAACGAAAGAAGAAATTACACAAGATATACATTCTCAAATTCCTGAATTATTACAGAGCTGTTCTGACCTTGTTCAAGAAGATAGTGATTTCAAATTAGTTCATGAAGAATTAAATGCTGCGATGAACGAACGAATTGACAAACATGTACAACAAGTGCTTCTTCCTAAATTTACTGGGTCTATTCAAGAATGGATTGAAACAGCACATAATGAATTTATTCAAGCTCAAGCTTATTTAGATGAAATGAGTGAAACGTTCAATAAATTATATAAAGAAGAGCGTATGAAACTTCCTTGCGATTTCAAATTACTAGATGATTGGCATCGAGATGTCGTACGAATGACAAATAGAATTACAGTAACGAACATCAACATTTTATTACGCTTCACACCGACACAATTTTTCTTAAAGAGTGCCGGAAAATTATTTGGTAATATGCAAAAAAACCAATCTATGCTCGCAAACAAATATAAACAATATATTGAAACGGAAGACTATACAGAAATTGCCCAAACAATTTCAAAACAATTCTTCCTTCAATTTGAAGTATTTGAAGGTGCACTAGAGCGTGATATCATGATGTTCTTTAAAGATCCACTTAGCGTATTGAAACAAAATGTAGAAGCCGCTCAACTTGAAATACAAGAAGACGAACAAACATTAGCAACGCTAAGAAGCAACCCAGAAACTTATCATGATCCTTTAGCATTATTTAAACTACAACTATTGCAACACAAATTTGTTATAAGTACTAACCAAAACAATGAAGACGTCTTTGTATCTAACGAGTCTCCTACTGTTTAACATAAAAAACCAAGCAAACTGAAATTTGCTTGGTTTTTTACTTTAATTTATTATTTTCACATGTTCAAATGGATAATAAATTGCCGCTAACTTTCCTAATACATCTGCTCTATCAATAAGTCCTAAACCATTTCTACTATCCCTACTTATTAAGCGATTATCTCCCATAACAAAAATCTTATTTTTAGGAATTGTAATAGGTCCAAAGTCCTCTGTTAAATTCATCAGTTTTTTTTCAGCTTGTTTTTTATTACTATGCAAATACTCCTCATTTTTCACCTCATGATTCACATATAATTGGTCATTTCTCATCTCAATTACATCACCCGGTAACCCAATCACTCTTTTCACATAAAAATTATCCGTCTTCACAACAATAATGTCTTCTCTACCATAACTTTCAAATTGCTTTGCCAACTTATTAACAATTATCTTATCCCCATCTTGTAACGTTGGCTTCATAGATCCTCCTTTTACAGTTGTAGGGAAAAACAAAAAGATTTTTGCCAAAAACGCTAATAAACATGCACTTGCAATTATTCCAAAGAACTCACGCAAACGTTTTTTCTTTTGCATCATTCCACCATCTCATTGTCTTTTTATTTATATTATAAATACTTCAGATAGTTGTTTTCCATAAAATTCTAAATTATATAATTATAATATTACAAATTTTAAAACACTATTCCTTACAAGTTTATTATTTTGATATATCATATTTTATATTTATTAAGCAGAAATTTTCCTATGAATTTTACACTTAACAAATACTAAAACTAATTAAACAAATATATTAGAATATCAAAGAAAAAGATACTCTCAAAATAGTCTATCTACTATTTTTGAGAGCATCTTTTTATAGTCCTACATATACAATACACATCTGAGCAGCGACATATGTAAACCAAATCCAAAGTGGTTCATACTTCAGCTTGCGGCCACCAATATCTGTCACACCAATAATAAAATCAGAAATCACAAACAGCAAACCACCAAGCGCTGGTATCCACCATATTCCTATATTCTCATAGTATAAGGCGAATGCAAAGCAAGCCATTCCCCCAACCCACAAGCCGTAAATTAGGGCTCCTATCGTAAACAGTTTGTCCTGTTTTTCATTTCGGATAAAAAAGAACCACCCTATAATTAGAAAGAGTCCGTATACGAGTAAACCAATCCAAAAACCATTCCATGAAATACCTGTTTGCAAAAATGCTTTTACATAAAAACAATGGGCAAGAGCAAAAGTAACCATCCCTCCAATTAATCGATGGCCAAAGGGAATCAAACCTGCCATAAATAAATCTCCTAAAGTCGATAAAGTCATTCCTAGTGCAACCCAGCTGCTATACTCTATCGATGGATCTTGTAGCCATATCCAAATCGCACTACCTGTTAAAGAAAAACTAAGAATAAGACGAACTGCTAAAGGTAACGGCATATTTTCTCTTGTTCTTTTTGTCTGTCCTATTGCATAAATTGCTCCTGTTAAAAAAATAATTATTTGTCCGATTAACACAATGTAAAGTACATTCATAATATGTTCTCCTCAATAAATGCTTTAATGTATCTTTTTTCGTTATATATAGTCTGTTCTCCTTTTTCTACATAAAAAAAGAAGAACAATACTGTTCTTCCATTTTAATCGCTTTTTTGTTCTCTACGCTACTTGTTTTTTTTGCTCCATTTTCTGCTTAGCCGGGGTACGATTTACGACAATGATTCCCGCTGCTACACATGCTAGACCGAATAATACAAATGAATGAATTGCTTCTCCTAAAATCATGCTCGATAATAACACACCAAAGACAGGTATGAAGAACATATACATCGAGACTTTTCCTACTTTGTTATACTTCATAATTGTATTCCATATACAAAATCCCGCTGCCGATAAGAACGATAAATATATGAGCATAAGTATCGTATATAGGTTAAAAGTAAATGGCATCGCTCCAACTTGTAATGCACCTATACATAGTAACCCAACTGATCCAAAAATCATTTGGTATGCTGTCATATACCCAACATCTAACGTTTTACTACCCTCTTTTGCTAGTATATTTCCATACGAATACATCATCGCTGCCCCAAGAAGTAATAAGCTACCTATTCCAAAATGGAATGATAAACTTCCATCACTCGGTACATTCACTAAAATGACACCACAAAATCCGATTGATACGCCAATTATCTTTCTCATATTGAGAGCATCATCTTTATATAAAAAGTGTGCGAGTAAAATTTGAAAGAATGATGATGTTCCTGAAATAATCGCTCCTTCAATTCCGGAGCTATAACTCATTCCAATATAAAAACATATATATTGAAGAAAAGTTTGGAACAAACCAATTTGAACTAACTGCTTCCCTGTTCCTTTTTTGAACTGCATATCTTTTCCTAGCGCTTTAAAAAATAATAAGAGCATTACACCAGATAAGAAAAAGCGATAACCAGCAAATAATATTTGTTCTCCGACTTCTTGTGGCCGAATCCCAAGTTCAGCATAGCTTAATTTAATAAAGGGAAATGCGCTTCCCCATAAAAAGGTTGCTACTATCGCAGCAATAAATACACCAATCGGATGAGTAAAAAATTTCTCTGTCTTCACTTGTTGTCTTCCTTTCCGATCTTTTTATGAACAATATTCATATATACCAAAGGAACTGTAAAAACACAAGTTTTCGGTTTATACTTGAAACAAAAACATATCATCTCTCAAAAACATATGCTATACTATAGAATAATTACAACATAATAACTATTAAAATCAGATTTAACAGAAATGCTGCTATCCGTTACGGATGGCAGCTTTCGTCGTTTTATAGGGGTTTCGATTTTGATTCTTTTTCTCAATAAGAATTTGAAAGGGGCGAGTAATAATGAACTCGGAAGTAAAAACATTACCATCAAAACAGAACGTACCTAATCCATCTTGGATTCAAACACTAAAAAAGCACTATGAACTTATATTTGCAATCTTATCTGGTATTTTCATTTTAGCTGGCTGGTTATTCACAAAAAATGAGGCGATAAGTGTAGGCATTACTTTCTATATCCTCGCTTATGTAATTGGAGGATTTGCAAAAGCGAAAGAAGGCATTGCAGACACAATTGAAGAGAAAGAGCTAAATGTTGAAATGCTCATGCTCTTTGCTGCTATCGGCGCTGCCATGATTGGCTATTGGGCAGAGGGTGCTATTTTAATCTTCATCTTTGCGCTAAGTGGTGCAATGGAATCTTATACGTTAAGTAAAAGTCAAAAAGAAATTTCAGCACTTCTTGATTTACAGCCTGAAGAAGCATTACGTATTTCAAATGGAACCGAGGAACGTGTTCCTGTTGGAGAATTACAAATTAACGACATTATTTTAATTAAACCCGGTGAACGTGTTCCTGCTGATGGCACAATTCATAATGGTGAAACAAATATTGATGAAGCTGCTATTACAGGAGAACCTATTCCGAATGAGAAAAAATTCGGCGATGAAGTGTTTGCTGGAACTGTGAATTTACGTGGTGCTATTGAAATTACAATTACAAAGCCGAGCGATCAAACATTATTCCAAAAGATTATTCGTCTCGTTCAAAGTGCACAAAGTGAAAAATCACCATCACAACTATTCATCGAAAAATTTGAAGGAACATACGTAAAAGGTGTACTACTCGTTGTTGCGCTTATGATGTTCGTTCCTCACTTCTTACTGGATTGGAGTTGGAATGAAACATTTTATCGCGCTATGATTTTACTTGTAGTCGCTTCTCCTTGTGCACTAGTTGCAGCTATTACACCCGCAACTTTATCTGCAATTTCTAACGGAGCGAGAAACGGTATTCTCTTTAAAGGCGGCATTCATTTAGAACGTCTAGCTTCAGTAAAGGCGATTGCCTTTGATAAAACAGGAACATTAACACAAGGAAGACCTACTGTAACAGATGTATATGTTCGAGAAGGTATAGCAGAAAGTGAAGTACTTTCTATTACAGCATCAATTGAAAGTCACTCTACACATCCTTTAGCTGAATCCATTGTTAAATATGCAAAACATGCTTATGATATTTCGATAAAAAAACCCGAAAATGTTGAAGATGTAACTGGTTTTGGATTAAAAGGAACATTAGAAAATAAAGCTTATAAAATTGGTAAAGCTGATTTTATCGGGGAAGAAACAAAGACATTTCATAATGGCATTTCTACCTCCCTTGAAAAAGAAGGGAAAACTGTCGTTTATATAAGTGATGAAGATGGTATTCTTGGACTTATCGCTTTAAAAGATACACTCCGCCAAGAAACCATTGCTGCTATTCGCGATTTACAAAGCATTGGTGTGGAAGCAATCATGATTACTGGCGATAATGAAGAAACTGCAAAAGCCATTGCTGCTGAAAGCAATATAAAAGAATATTATGCATCCTGTTTACCAGAAACAAAAGTTGAAACGATTAAAAAGTTAAAAGAAAAATACGGTACAGTAGCAATGGTCGGAGATGGTATAAATGATGCACCCGCGCTCGCTACTGCTAGCATTGGTGTTGCAATGGGTGAAGGAACAGACGTAGCTTTAGAAACTGCAGACGTTGTACTTATGAAGAACGAATTGTCTCGACTTTCCCAAGCCATCCGTTTATCAAAACGAATGAACCGTATTGTAAAGCAAAATGTAGTATTTTCTCTAGCTGTAATTGCACTGCTAATCTGTTCAAACTTCTTGCAATTTTTAGCTCTTCCATTTGGTGTTATTGGGCATGAGGGAAGTACAATTCTTGTCATTTTAAACGGGTTACGATTATTAAAAGGAAACAAATAAAAACGGGTCCCTCATAGAGGACCCGCTTTTTTAATGGTAGCTATTATGCCCGTTCGCACTACTACTTGTTTTATGCTTCGGATGCGAACTGCTCTTTTGTTTATTGTTGTTTTTATTATTGTGGTTCTTTTTATTATTACTCATGAAATATCCCCCCTGTTCCTTTATATTATGGAACAAGAGCTCATTATTCATTACGGGAATTATTGTCACCCGTTCTATAGTGATGGAGTAAACCATTAATTTCACCGCCAAGTAAAATTACCCATCCAGTTAAGTAAAACCATAACATTAAAATAATAATTCCACCGAGACCACCATATGTATTGGCGTAATTCGCAAACTTATCTACATAATAAGCAAATGAGTACGATACCACAATCCATCCTACAGTAGCAAATATTGCTCCTGAAATGACTTCTCTTCTTTTTAACTTTCGATCTGGTGCAAATGTATATAAAAAACTAAACAAGGCAAATAGTACGAAGAAACTCGCTACTAATCGTGTAATACTCCATACGTAAGAAAAACTATCCGATAAACCAATTGCTTTAAATACCGCTGCCCCAATCACTTGTCCGAACACTGGGACAATTAGAGCAAACACAATCATAAAAATGATGGCTAATGTAAACACAATTGATAAAGCTCTTGTTTTAATAAAGGAACGTGTTTCGGTTACATCATACGCACGGTTAAAAGCATTCATAACCGCATTCACTCCATTTGAAGCAAACCATAGCATCGACAGTAAACCAAATGATAATAAACCACCATTTTGCTCATTTACAACTTTATCTACGTTTACTTCAATTAAGTACATTGCATCTTCAGGTACGTACGGTTCTAATAAATTGAGCACACTTTCTGTTTGAAGGTCAATAAATCCAAGAAGCGTAATTAAGAAAACAAGCCCAGGAAAAATAGCAAGTAAGAAGAAATAAGCGAGCTGTGCTGCCAAGCCCGCTACATCATCACGCATCGTCCGATCGTATAAATCTTTACCGAACGAATAAGTGCGATTTCTTCTTATCTTTTCTAAAATTTTTCTCATATATGTTTAAACGCTTTTCTTCTCTTCTTTATCTTGCTTTAACTCAATGTACGCTTCAGTTTTTTTTTCCTCTGCATGTGAGTCTTTCATAAATAATTCACGTGCTTCTTTCATACCACCATCTTCAGCAACTACTGGCTCTTCTTCTGCTTTAAGCTCATCTACCTTTGGAGATACAGCTTGAATTTCAATCGTTTCTGGCTTTTCTTCTCGCTCAATTTTTTTCTTACTAAAAATTTCTTTCGTTTCTTTTAACGTCTCTACAACTGACGGCGTCAATTTTTTAATTTCTGCTACTTTCGCTTTCACTACATTGAAATCAGCAAGTTCGCGTCCTTTATCTGTAACAGTTTGCACTTTTTCTTTAATCTTTGCATTTTCACCAATTTCAATCATCTTTGTTTTTGCTTTTTCAGCAGTGTTTTTTACCTTTTCACGGTTTTCTTTCTTTAACATGGATACAGCTACACCTGCCGCTACACCAAGCGCAATGTTTCGAGCAATATTATTTTTCTTTGCCATATTCCTTCACCCTTTCATTTCTTATGTTAGAAAGTATTTCTTTCTAAGCTTCCTCATATTCCTTGTTCATTTCGAATGAAAGCTAATAGCTTTGCACACCCTTCTGTTACAAGGTCATACACTTCTTGAAAGTTCCCTGTATAGTAAGGGTCAGGAACGTCTGTCCAGCCACCGTCTGGAACAAAGTCGGACAGCCTACCAATATAGCCTCCAGTTTTACCTAAACTTTTTAAATCTGCTATATTCTTGTTGTCCATGGCAATAATATAATCAAACTTTGTTAAGTCTTCTTTTTCTACTTGCCTTGCTTTAATTCCTTCAAAAACGACTTCATTTTCTTTTAAAATTTTTTGTGTTCCTTTATGTGGCGGATGACCAATGTGCCAATCTCCAGTTCCTGCAGAATCAATGACAATTTTCTCTTCAAGTCCCTCTTTTACGACAAGATCTCGAAAAATCGCTTCTGCCATTGGAGAACGGCAAATGTTCCCAAGACAAACAAATAATACTTGAACCATATTTTTGTTTCTTCCTTTCTTGGTGCATTTCTTAATATATACTTATAGTATAAACAACCAATTATTAAATATAAAGGAAATCCCTACTAATTTAATAGGATTGAAAAGATTCATTAACGAAAATGATAAAAAAATGTTAAGATAGCCTTATGTTATTTTAAAGGGGGACACTTCGGTGGATTTATCCGTAAAGTCAGAAGAAAACGTTGAATATATGGTCGAAGCTATTAAAGAAAAATTACGTATGGTTAATGCTGGAGCGATGAGAGCTGCTAGCTTTAACGAAGAAATGTACGAGGACTTACGTGACATCTATGAGCATGTTATGAAACGTGAAACATTCAGCATTAGTGAAATGCAAGCTATTACAGAAGAATTAGGTACATTAATTAAAAAGTAAAAAAGCCTCTCTTATATGAGGCTCTTTTTTATTTCCAACAAATTCATGACAACTCTTCTCTTTCCCTCAACCAACTGTAAAATATTGTACAATAGAAGTAGAAGCTCATCTTAGATTTTTTCTCCGTACATACTACTCACAAATAATAGCAACACTACCATTGCTAACTGTTTTTACTGGAGGTGCTTACTTATGAGCAAATGGTACAGTAAGACGAAGGATCAAATATTAACGGATCTTAAAACAAATGAACAAAGTGGTTTAACCGCTGACGGTGTAAATGAACGCTTAAAACAATTTGGTTCAAATGAATTAACAGTAAAACAAAAACGTACTTTATGGCAGCGGATTTTTTCCCAAATTAATGACGTCCTCGTATATGTTCTTCTTATAGCTGCCCTTATTTCTGCCTTTGTAGGTGAATGGGCAGATGCAAGTATTATCGCGCTCGTTGTCATATTAAATGCAGTTATTGGTGTCATCCAAGAGTCAAAGGCTGAGCAAGCTTTGGAAGCACTAAAAAAAATGGCAACACCTAAAGCTATCGTAAAACGAGACGGCGAACTAAAAGAAGTTCCATCTGAACAAGTCGTGCCAGGTGATATCGTCATGCTCGATGCTGGACGTTATATACCATGTGATTTACGACTTATCGAAACAGCAAATTTAAAAGTTGAAGAATCTGCTCTAACTGGTGAGTCCGTCCCTGTTGATAAGGATGCACTTTATCATCCTTCTATGCAAACTGATGAACAAGTGCCACTAGGCGATCAAAAAAACATGGCCTTTATGTCGACGCTAGTAACATACGGACGTGGCGTTGGTGTTGCTGTTGAAACTGGTATGAACTCACAAATTGGTAAGATTGCTACCCTTTTACATGAAGCAGATGATGATATGACACCACTTCAAAAAAGCTTAGCACAAGTAGGAAAATATTTAGGCTTTGTCGCTGTAGCCATTTGCGCTATTATGTTTCTCATCGGTTTTTTACAAGGACGCGATACGTTAGAAATGTTTATGACTGCAATTAGTTTAGCTGTAGCGGCTATTCCTGAAGGACTACCAGCTATCGTTTCCATCGTTCTTGCAATTGGCGTGCAGCGTATGATTAAACAAAACGTTATCATTCGTAAACTACCAGCTGTTGAAGCTCTCGGGTCTGTCACAATTATTTGTTCAGATAAAACAGGTACATTAACGCAAAATAAAATGACCGTTACTCACTTTTATAGTGATAACACATACGCTCAGTTAGAAAATTTGAATGTAAATAATGATGTACACCGTCTATTGTTAGAAAATATGGTGTTATGTAATGATGCGTCTTATAGTAGTGAATCCCAAACTGGGGACCCTACTGAAATTGCCCTTCTCGTTGCTGGAAGCACTTTTAACATGCAAAAAGATCATTTAGAAAATAAACATGAACGTGTTAACGAGCTACCTTTTGATTCTAATCGTAAAATGATGTCAACAGTGCATACATACGATGAAAGCTACTATAGTATGACGAAAGGTGCTATTGATAAACTTTTACCTCACTGCACCCATATCTTTATAAATGACAAAGTTGAGGTCTTCACAAATTCTGATAAAAATCAAATATTAGAAGCTGCCGGGGCAATGTCTCAAGAAGCTTTAAGAGTACTTTCATTCGCATTTAAACAATATAATGCGAATGATGTGGATATAAATCATCTCGAAGAAAATCTCATCTTTATCGGTCTTGTCGGTATGATTGATCCACCACGCACAGAAGTAAAAGATTCCATTACAGAGTGTAAAAAAGCTGGTATTCGTACAGTTATGATTACTGGTGATCATAAGGATACCGCCTTTGCAATTGCCAAAGAACTTGGTATTGCTGAAGAAAAATCTGAAATTATGATTGGAACTGAACTAGATAACATTTCAGATACAGAACTAGCAAGCAAAATTAATCACTTACATGTATTCGCTAGGGTTTCTCCAGAACATAAAGTGAAGATTGTAAAAGCATTACGTGCGAAAGGAAATATCGTTTCTATGACTGGTGATGGCGTCAATGATGCTCCATCTTTAAAACAAGCAGATGTTGGCGTAGCAATGGGCATTACAGGGACAGATGTTGCAAAAGGCGCAGCAGATGTCGTTTTAACAGACGATAACTTCTCATCTATCGTTAAAGCCGTTGAAGAAGGCAGAAATATTTACCGTAACATAAAAAAATCGATTCTCTTCCTACTCTCTTGTAACTTCGGAGAAATTATCGCTTTATTTTTAGCTATTTTACTTGGCTGGGCGACACCATTACGCCCAATCCACATTTTGTGGGTTAATTTAATTACCGACACACTTCCGGCATTGTCACTCGGTGTTGATCCTGAAGATTCAGATGTGATGAAAGAAAAACCACGACGTGCGAAAGAAAGTCTATTTAGCGGGAGCGTCCCTTTTCTTATTTTCAATGGTGTTGTAATTGGATTTTTAACGTTAGCAGCCTTTATCGTTGGGGCAAAACTCTATGCTGGAGATACAAACTTATTTCCACTTTTCCCAGAGCAAATTGATGAAGATGCTCTATTACATGCTCAAACGATGGCATTTGTCGTTCTTAGTTTTTCTCAGCTCGTTCATTCATTTAACTTGCGTTCAAGAACGAAATCGATTTTCTCAATTGGGATATTTACAAATAAATACTTAGTCTTCTCACTTCTTATTGGTGTTCTTATGCAAGTATGTATCATCTCCATCCCTCCTCTAGCGAATATATTCGGTGTACATGCATTAACATTACGCGATTGGGGATTTGTTCTCTTGTTAAGTATCATTCCGCTCGTTGTGAATGAAATCATTAAATTAGTTAAGAGAAACTAAAAGGCAATGAGGACTGTTCCTCATTGCCTTTTCTTTATCCCACTATTTTCTGGGTAGTAAAACTCCCACCTCAAAATTCAGCTTGAGGTGGGAGATCAACTGCCCATAAACGCCCAATTGGTGAAGGTTAATAATCAGTGAGGATGAACAAAAACCCACTGATTAAAGTTTCACTTTATCCTTGTAATTCTTTTTTGATGTTTTCTGTTAGTGTAGCCATGCGCTTGCGACTTTCTTCACGCTCACGTTTATTTTGCTCTTCAATTTGTTGTGTTTCTTGCATACCTCTTGAAATAATGTTCCAAGTTTCTTCAAGTGTTTCCATCTTAATACTAGAAGAACCTGATAATCTCGCTACTTCCACACTTTGCGTTGCGATATTTTGTGCATTTTTCTTCAGTAACTCATTTGTACGACGATCAAGTTCAGCCATAGAATCTGCAACAAGCTTTTGACGTTTCGCATTTACCGCTTGAATGATACCATTTTTAAAGATAGGAATCGTTGTAATAAATGCTGTATTAATCTTACCGATTAATTTATTGTTACCACGTTGAATCATACGAATTTGTGGTGCTGTAAGTAGAGCAACCATACGTGCCTTTTCTAAATCATCAATACGTTGCTCTAAAATTTCAACAGAGTTTTTAAGTGATTCTAATTCAATACCTGCTAGTTGATCATTATTACGTACGCGCTCTTCATACATCGGAACTAACTCTGTATTTAAACGCTCTAATAACATTTCTCCTGCCACTACGTACTTTTCTAAATCTAAATAATACTTTAAGTTTTGCTCATACAAGCCATCTAACGTACCAATTGATTTTTTCATTTCATCTTGATACTTCGTAATTTCTACGTATACTTTATCCATTTCGCGACCCATTGTCTGATACTTACTAAAGATTTGTTCAATCATTTTATCTGCTTTTTTGAACATGCGTGAGAAGAAACCACTTTTCTCTTCCGCAAAATCTTTACTATCAAACCTGTCCATAATTTTACCAAGCTGTTTTAATAATTCACCAGAGTCTTCTATTTTTGATAAAGACATTGTATGTAAAATTTGATCAGCGAAACGTGAAATTTCCATAGACGGTTCTTTTCCAAGCTCGATTAATTCTAACTGATCTTTAATATCTACCGCATTATAAATACGTTGTACTTCCGCATCTTGTCTAAGTTGTAAACGGACATCTTGTGCGGTTTGCTCATTTAATTCTGTTTTTGAATCTAGTACGACTGGGTTATTCATATGGTATTCTCCCTTTCCTTATAAAAATGGACGAAATAGTCCTTTTATTGTTTGTGATAAATTTTTATAGGCTGATGAACCATGAAACTCAAGATCAAAATTAACTTCCTCAAGCCAATGTGAATCAAATGCGCCTGCTTCAATATACGGTTCAATATCGTTTCTCCCCGTTGGATTGAAATGGAATACATCTACTCCAATTTGATTTAAAAATAGTAGTAAAACAGCATCGGAACGAGTTAATTCTCCACTCTTCTCATTATTAAATATAACAATTTTCGGTACATCTTGTGAATAATCAAATTTCTCAAGCTGTTCTAAAATATTCGGTGGTATTTGAGAGAGCTGCGCGAAAACATATAGTGCTACCTCTTGTTTCGTCTCTTTCCCAACTGGTTTACACATTTCACTTTCACACGTATGGATGATTGCCTCTGCAATACCATGCTGTAAACCTTCCGGTAAACGCTTATGCGGCCACCAATGGCTATTCATAATTAAATCCGGGTGTAACTTTCCTCCGCGGTCCAATGCATCTCGGTAATGATATTGGAAATTCGCTTTTTGTTCTTTCGTAAACGGGAATGTATTAATTAATAAACTGTTATCGAATGATGTAACTGCCTTTAATCGTTGAAAATATTCTTTATCATTCTTTGAAACGCCTGATATTTTTGCAAATAAAGAAGGGATATAAATGTGTTTATTTTCAACAAAGAATGTTGGGCGTACAAACGACTTTTCTTTCGTAATTAAAAAGAGTTCATCATATGTCGTTTTTAATGTACGTGCTACAGGTGTATACGAACGGAATTGCCACGGCTTATACAGTAGTGAATTATCATGGTGAAGTACTTGCTCAATTTCCTTTGAAGCTTGGTACGCTACTGTTGCGACGCGTTCGCGACGACGATCGGGAAATGGTTCAAGAGAAATACGGCTTGAATGAGACACAACAAAAGTTCTTCCCGCTTCATCGATATTCTCAAAGCCATCTTTTCCTTCCGGGTGATAATAAAGTACATCACAGCCGAGCATAATAAGAAAGTATAAAAAATATATACGACTTTCCTGTGCATCACCATACCAAATGATACGCGGCATTTGTTTCTTATAATTAATCGTAGAAAACCACTTCGTTACATAATTCTCACTTAACTTAATCATATCGATTAAGAAACGACGGAATCCTTCTGTCTTTAAAGATTGATTATGTTGTTTCTCATACAATTTCAATACAGAAATAAACGTCGTATGTATATAATGTTGCAAATCAGGATTGTCTACTTGCGGTAATAGTTGCTTTCCAGACAAATGGGCTACAAGCCTATTTACTGTAAGTCCATTTGGTGCTTCTTGATGTAACGCAAAAACTTCTTGAATATGACGCAGTTTTTCGGAATCAATCACCTTATTTAAATTTTGTTCATGCAAAACCTCAATCCCTTTTGCTTCACTATAATCAAATAAATCATTGAAATATTCATCTACATCATTAGGAACACCAAGAATACGCGTTGCTATATAACTAAATTTCATTTCATTCTCTGTCAGTTCATATTGTGGGCGTTTTTCTAAAAGCGCTTCAAATTGTTTTAAATCTGATTCTTCTTTTAATGCACATGGTTGAAGTGTAAAACGTGAAAACACAACAGTTCACCTCCAAAAACATTTACGTTTTTATAAAGTCTCTCTTCTATTATAAACTATTTTTAGTTATAAAAAATGGGCGCTCGCATAACGAGCAAACCCATTTCAATTATTTATGATTATTTTTAGTAGCTGCAACTTCTTCTTTAGCCTGTCCAGAATTCTTCATGTAGTGAATTATAAATGTTGCTCCAAATGCTACAAGTAAAATAATAAAGAACAGTGTATGACTAATGTGAATATCAATTAGAGACAATAACATTTTCGCTGCAATAATTAGAATTAAAATATACGCTGTTGTTTCTAATTCTGGAATACGCTCTAACAATTTTAAAAATACGCCAGCAATACCACGCATCATTAAAATACCGAGCATTCCGCCTAATAGTAAAATCCAAACTTCATTTGATACACCAAATGCAGCAAGTACGCTATCTACAGAGAACGCGATATCCATTAATTCAACCATCGCAACCGTTCCCCAGAAGACACCGAACATTCTAAAGAGAATACTATTTTGATTCATACCATGAGCTTCCTCTTCTTCACTTGCACCTTTACGCTTATCAATAAAGTATTTCACTGATAACCAAGCAAGGTAAAGCGCACCAAGAAGTTTTACCCACCATAATTTAATTAAGAACATTCCAATTCCAATCGCAATAAAGCGGAACACATAAGCTCCAATAAGTCCGTAGAATAATGCTTTTTTACGTTTCTCTTCCGGAAGATGTTTTACCATTACCGCTAACACAAGTGCGTTATCAGCAGATAGTAACCCTTCAAGTACAACAAGTGTACCAATTAATCCCCAAGATACTGGATCTTGCAACACTTTAATCCACATATCTAAGTCGAAAAACTGAGCATACGTATTAATGATTTCTTGCAAAATGCTCATCTTACCTTTATCCCCTATTCTTTGCTAGATTTATAGAAAGGTCAAAAAAAGGAAACGAATGTCGTTTCCCTTCTTATGCATCCAAGCCATACGCTCTTACAAGCGCACCTAATCCACCTTGGAAACCGCTTCCTACTGCATTAAACTTCCACTGTCCATTATGACGGTATAATTCACAAAAGACAACTGCTGTTTCAATGGAGAAATCTTCCCCTAAATCAAAACGAAGAACTTCTTCGTTTGTTTCCTCATTCGCTAAACGAACGAATGCGTTTCCGACTTGTCCAAAGTTTTGATTACGGCCTTCACCATCATAAATTGTAACTGTGATTGCAATTTTATGTACATCTGCTGGAACTTTCTTCAAATCGACAACAAGTTGCTCATCATCGCCTTCACCTTCACCTGTACGGTTATCTCCTGTATGCAGAACAGATTCACAAGGAGACTGTAAATTGTTATAGAAAATAAAATCAGTTTCCTTCGTACATTTTCCGTTCGCATCTAATAGAAATGCCGATGCATCTAAATCGAAATCAGATCCACCATCATAAGATTTAATATCCCACCCAAGACCAATTACCGCTTTTGTTAAACCAGGGCTTGTCTTACCTAAATCGATCTTCTGTCCTTTTTGTAACTGAATAACCATTTATATTCACCTCTATATTTTAATCTTTAAAAATATATCCATCAGTAAACATGCGTTTCACCGATGGATATATAAATCTATTACTCTACATCTAAACCAAAGTTATTACATAGAGAACCTAATCCACCTTGGAATCCACTTCCAATTGCATTGAACTTCCATTCACCCGCATGACGGTATAATTCACCCACTACTACCGCTGTTTCGATAGAGAAGTCTTCTCCTAAATCGTAACGAATTAATTCTGCATTTTTCTCTTCATCTAGAATACGTACGAAAGCGTTAGAAACTTGTCCGAAGTTTTGGCTACGGCCTTCTCCATCATAAATTGTAATTGTGAAACAAATACGTTCGATGTGAGCAGGAACATTTTTCAAATCTACTTTAATTGATTCGTCATCGCCTTCACCTTCGCCTGTGCGGTTATCTCCTAAATGCTCTACAGCACCATTCGCACCTTTTGGATTATTGTAGAAGACGAAATCCTCTGCGCCTGAAACTTTACCATTCGCACCTACTAAGAAAATACTAACATCTAAATCGAAATCGTTTTGTCCGTCATAACGATTCGTATCCCAACCAAGTCCTACAAGAACTTTTGAAAGACCTGGATTCGTTTTTGTTAAATCTACCTTTTGTCCCTTTTTCAATGAAATTGATGCCATATACAATTCCTCCTCGGTTTATTTTATTGATAACGTGATACAATCTCACTTAAATTTTTATCTTGTGTTCCTTCTCCAACCGCTGAAAACTTCCACTCACTTCCGTGTCGGTACATTTCTCCTGCAATTAGAGTCGTTTTGCCAGCATAGTTATCTGACAAGTTATAACGTGCTAATTCTTCACCTGTTTGCGGGTTTTGAATACGAATATATGCATTACGAATCATCCCAAAATCTTGACGACGATTTACACAGTCATAAATATTTACAACGAATACTAAACGATTAATACGGCTCGGAACTTTATGTAATTCTACGAAAATTGTTTCGTCGTCACCAGCGCCTTCACCTGTTAAATTATCTCCTGAATGAATAATACTACCACAAGTAGAAAGTTTGTTTCCAAAGTAAACTAAATCATTTTTATTTAAAAAACGCTCTCCTTCTAACATAACAACTGATGCATCACAATCTACATTTGGTTTACTTCCAAATAATGAAGACAGAAACCCACCTGATTGCCCAATTGGATCCCAGCCTAAGCCAACCTGTAGTTTTGCTACTCTCGGTTGTCCTTTCGTTAAATCGATCTTTTGTCCTTTTTCTAAAATAATAGGCATGAAGTTTCTTCCTTTCTACAAAGCATTTTCCTAATCGGAAAATATTGTATTCTTCTCTTACATTGTAGCATTATTTATCTATTGAGAAAAAGAATAAATTCTCAATTATATGAAAACACCTATATCATTTATTTATATTGATGTAAGAAGTGGTAAATCGAACCAATCATTCCTGCGTGATTACGATTTTGTGCGATTTTAATCTCGCAATTACTATAAATCTCAGGATTTAAATATTTTCGTACCTCTTCCTTTACTTCTTCTAAAAATCGATTACCTCTATTAGTAATCCCTCCACCAATAATAATTACTTTTGGATTGAAGATATAAGCAAGATTACTAATTCCAATGGCTAAATGTTTAAAGAATATTTGAACGGCATGTATAACTTCTTTATCCTTCTGATCATATAATTCAAAAATTTTTTCACCGTTCCAATTCCCGCTACCTTTATACTTCCGCACAAGAGAAATTAACCCTGAAATCGAGGCAACCTCTTCAAATTGTTTCCCTTCGATCAACATATTGCCCCATTCACCAGCACTAAATGAATGACCTCTGTACAGTTTTTTATTAATAACAATAGCTCCCCCTATTCCCGTTCCAAGGGTAAGCATAATGCAATTATTTTCATTTCTTCCAACACCTTGCCACATCTCTCCAAACAAAGCACAATTGACATCATTTTCAATGGATATAGGAACTTTTAATACAGCTTGTAATCTATCAATAATAGGAATACCAGCATAGCGTGGAATATGATCCACGCCGCCAGTTATGATTCCTCTATGAATATCTACAATTCCGGCTGTACTAATACCGATTCCAGAAACAACATGTTCATTCATTAATTGCTCCGCCAAGCTAATAATCTTTTGAACGATTTGTTCCCCACCTAAATGGGCCTCTGTTAATGTAGTTTCGTGATTTAGTAATATCCCAGATTTTGAAATAATCCCATATTTAATCTGTGTACCACCAATATCAAATGCGATATATTTTTTCACACTGTCACTTCCTCTAACATTATGAACTTCACTTTTCTGCATTGAAATGATGATGTTTTCCTTTAATAAGAGTTCACAAGATTTACAGATCCAGCTTTTACGTAGACACTGTTGTATTCTTTATTATCCGAAACAATTTCATAATACGATCCTTGTGGTGTATTAACTGTTTTCTTAATGGCTACCATAATGTTGCGAGATGTCATTCCAGTCTGACCTTCAGCCATACTTTTGAATATCGGAGAACCTGCCGTTAACGTTCCAAGTCGATATTTATTTAAATCTTTACTTCCATTCATTGCATCAATTCTATACATAAGCGAGGCAATTTGCTGTCCCCAATTTTCATCACTTGCATACATGACGTTCATTCCTTGTGCCTTATCCCCTAAGTTTCCACCATTATATGTATTTCCACTTGGATTTAAGTAATGCTTATCTATATATGCCGCACAAAAATCAATACCTTCTTCCCATGTTTTGAATCCAGTTGCACCATTATATGGATCTGAATCTACCGCTCTAAAGCCAAATAAATTTTTCTTATCTTGCGCGATACGACTTGTTCCCCATCCTGATTCTAAAATTGCATGTGACACTAAGTAACCGGCATTCATCTTATATTTCTCTGCTGCACTTACAAAATATTTTCCTAATCCAATAAGTGGACTCTTTGCATTCGATTTACGTAAGAAATTATCAA
Source organism: Bacillus cereus group sp. N31 (assembly GCF_016483245.1). NCBI lineage: Bacteria > Bacillati > Bacillota > Bacilli > Caryophanales > Bacillaceae > Bacillus > Bacillus cereus group sp. N31. The sequence continues at coordinate 81,279 of NZ_JAEHCH010000026.1, forward strand.
TTTCATCTCCTGTATAAGTAGATGTTGCACGAAGTGGCATATACTCAAAGTATTGATAACTATCTTGTCCTCCAATTTGCTTCTTATCAAAAGCCTCGTAACGCTCTCCTTCTTTTAAATGTTTCGGAGCATTACCAATTTGATACGTTGCATGTTTACCATTTTCCGGATTGTATACATAATGATATAACTTGCCATTTTTAGTTGCATAATACGACGTTTTCTCACCAGTCATTGTCGGATGTAATGTAACATCATTTATATTCACATAACCTGTCATACCATCAATTTGGACATGAATACGATCATCAACAGCTTTTACAAATTTCAGGTCAGCTCCACCCTTTACATATGTGAGCTTTTTACCCGTCGTAATATCATAAATATTAATAACACCATTTGCACGAACGAAACCTTGCTTCATATTTACAACTTTACCGTCACTTTTAATGTAAGCATCTTCTTTCATATTCTGCATAATTTGTGTTGCTTCCGCTTCATTTGGTTTTTGAACCTTTTGTGATGAGGTAACAATTTCATAAGAAGACGAACCTTGTTTAATTTTTAAGAACTGTAACGAAACATAACCCTCTCCGCCATTAAAACGGATTTTTGCCCAGCCATTTTCTTTTCCTATGATCGTAACAGTCTCTCCATTTTTCAAATGACCGACAGCTGCCGCACCTGTTGATGGACCTTTACGTACATTTAATAAAGACGCATTTACAACTGCTCGTTCTTCCGTTACCTGTCCAGGGTTTGTTGGATCTATGGAATCTTTACCAATCGTTATAAACTCTAACGACACATAACCTTCTTTTCCTTGATAGCTGATTTTCGCCCAGCCGTTTGCTTTTCCTAGTACTGTTACTTTTTCACCATTTTTTAA
>NZ_JAEHCH010000027.1:0-81446 GCF_016483245.1 Bacillus cereus group sp. N31
GTCTCGTGGGCTCGGAGATGTGTATAAGAGACAGGGCTGGGGTGGAGGCGGCTCATGGGGCGGCGGATTTTTCCCAGGAAGTTTTGCGGGAGGTATGTTAGGTGGGCTTACAGCAGGTGCATTAACGGGTGCAGCAAGTGGAGGTTATTATCCAGCACCGTACCCAGTAACATATCCAGCACCATATCCAGCACCATACCCAGGTTATCAGCAAATACCATATCAGTATTAAACAAAAAAGAGGTTATCCTCTTTTTTGTTTAATACTATATTTATTTATGAAATACTTCCAAAATAAAGGTAAAAATATGTTAATATTTTATTATTGTAATTCAAAAACATATATACCAATTTAAACTTTTATATTATTATTCGTGAATAGTTGTATAGTATGTTCTAATGTCTATTTTGCTATTAAAAAGCATAGAGGTTAGACGCGAGTGGAATGAGTAGGAAACAAGGGTTGCATAGAGCAAGTTAAAGGAATGCGGTATAATAAGGCAAGCTAATTAGGGAGATGAGAAGCTACTAATTATAATTGGAACGGTATTATATTGCTTTTTTTTACAAATAATATTATGTTATTTTAATCGGCATAATTCAAAATGTGATGTATGTAAAGGGTTATTATTAGAAAATGAAATATCTCTATTTCTATGAAAAGAAACAAGTTGTGTTTTAGTTAGATAGGAAGCAAGGAGAGATGCGCATGCTAGAACAAAGAGGTCATGCATTATATGACTCTTCATTGCGAGATTTAAAGTTAGCATTAGATGAGTCTTCAATTGTTGCAATTACAGACCGAAAAGGTCTTATTACATATGTAAATGATAAGTTTTGTGAAATCTCCAAATATAAAAGAGAAGAGTTAATAGGAAAAGATCATCGTATTTTAAATTCAGGATATCATCCGAAAACTTTTTTTCAAAACTTATGGAAGCGTATTTTGAATGGAAAAGTATGGAGAGGTGAAATCCAAAATCAAGCAAAAGATGGTACATATTATTGGGTTAAAACCACAATTGTTCCATTTTTAAACGAAAAAGGAGAGCCGTATCAATTTATCGCGATCCGAAATGACATTAGTAGTAGAAAAGAAGCAGAACAGAGATTACGATTGAGTGAAAGCCGTTATAGGGAACTTGCATATCATGATGCTTTAACGAGTTTACCGAACCGATTACAGCTAATAACGACTGTTAATGAGCTGATTGCAGGGAAAAAGGAATTTGGCATAATATACTTTGACTTAGATCGTTTTAAATTAGTAAATGATACGTTAGGTCATATGATAGGAGATTTACTTTTAAGCGAAGTTGCTTCACGGTTGCATTATGTGTTAGGAGAGAAAGATGTTCTGGCCAGGCTAGGTGGCGACGAATTTGTGCTGTTAACAAATGAACATACACAAGATGAGATGCGGCAGTTAGCGACATCGGTATTGTCATGTTTTCAGGCACCATTTATGCTTGAAGGTCATGAAGTATACATTTCAGCTAGTCTAGGACTTTGTTCATATCCACAAGATGGACAAGACGTGGAAACACTATTGAAAAATTCGGATTTAGCTATGTATAGTGCGAAAGAACAGGGAAGAAATGCGGCGTGTTTCTTTACAGATGAGTTACGTGCAAAAATAAATCGTAGAATGAAAATCGAGTTTGCTTTGCAAAAGGCAATTCGTGATGAAGAATTAGATGTAGTATTACAACCTATCATTGATTTGAAAACGAAGAAATATACTGGCATTGAGGCTTTAGTGCGCTGTATGACAGAAGAAGGGCCTATTTCACCAAGCGAATTTATTCCAGTAGCTGAAGAATCTGGACTTATTATAAAATTAGGAGATTGGGTATTAGAAAAATCGTGTCGCCTGTTTAAAACATTACCGGATTACCAAGAAGGATTAAGGTTATCTGTGAATTTATCCATACAACAATTAATGCAGAAGCGTTTTATTTTGTCTGTACGTAGCATCTTAAGGAGAACTGGTTTTCCTCCGAATCGTTTAATTTTAGAAATAACGGAAAGTATTGCTGTTCGCCATTTTGATTATATTATCGCTACATTACAAGAATTAAGAAGTATGGGCGTATTAATTGCTTTAGACGATTTTGGAACTGGCTATTCCTCATTGTATTATTTAAAACAATTGCCACTTGATATCGTAAAAATTGATCGTAATTTTATTCGTGAATTTCATTATGATCATGCACAGCCAGAAAGAACGATTGTAAAATCTGTTATTGAAATTGCCCATAGTTTAAATTTAGCAGTAGTTGCTGAAGGGGTAGAAACGGTAGAACAAGAAAGTTTATTACAATCCTTGGGCTGTGACTATGTACAAGGATTTTATTATGCAAAACCTTTATCCGTAGGAGAGTTAAAAGAAAAGTTAATTACGGATTTTTAAAAGAAAAGAGAAGCTAAAAGCTTCTCTTTTTTTAATTCGTTTTTTGTGAGTTTTTCATTAATACGGGATAAAGAATAAGACCTAATATAAACAATCCAATTCCTAAGAAGAACGTTTTTAAATCAGCAGTTCCCGTTTTGATAACCCAAATAGAGTATACAAATGCTAATGTAGTAATAACCCCGTCTTTTATTCGAGATCCTGGCATTATATCATACGTTTCTCCTGTAATAACCAATTTAAATTGGTACAGAGTAGAAACAAGGTATGGAATTAAATAAGCTAATGTTGCTACAACGATAGCGAAATTATATGCTTCTGAAACAGTGCCAGAAATCGTTGAGAATAAGAAGATTTGTGTCATCACATTTGTAATAAATAATGATTTTGAAGGACTACCCTTTTTATTTGTTTTACTGAAAAACTTAGGGAAAAGTCCATTTTTGGCAGCCTGGTAAGGTACTTCTGAACTAACAACAATCCAGCCAACAGTAGATCCAAATAAAGATACAAGTGCTAGTAACGCCATTATATATGCGCCTTTATTGCCGATTGCTAAATTTAATGCGTCTACTAATGGTTTTTGAGACTCTTTTAAAGCTTCTTGCGAGAGAGCTCCCATTGTAAGTAAAGTAATTGACATGTAAATAATAAGAGCAATAATTAGGCCGGAAATTGTAGCTTTTTTTACATCACGCTGTGATTTTGCGCGGTTAGAAAGCATAACTGCTGATTCGATGCCGATAAACGCCCAAAGTGTTGCAATAGCAGCTGAATTGATTTGTCCACCTAACGAGATAGATTGTCCAGCTTCATTCATAAATGTTTGACCGTCTCCGAAATTAGAGGCGTTGAAAATGAATAATGTAATCACAATAAACATTGTAAATCCGATAATTTTTGCAATGGTAGCAAGAAGATTCATATTTCCAGCTCGATCAATATTTTGAGAAAGAATATATTGAATTCCCCATAACATAAGGCTACATACTAGAAAAGTTAACCCTTTTCCTAGTTCTAGTGAAAATCCATTTATTGAAAAGAGAATTTGCTTACTTTGTAAAACTGGAAAAAATGTTGATAAATATCCAGCAAAGGAAATAATAACAGATGCTGTTGCAGCCCAGTTCGCAGCCCAATATCCCCACGCCATACTATAACCTGCAACTTTACCTGCTTTTTTTGAAGGAAACATCGCTTGAGCGTAACTTTGTGGTCCTGCTTTTAATTCTGGTTTTCGAATTGCTAAATTTCCAAATACGAGTGCAATCATAAATACGCCAAGTCCTGTAATACTCCATGCGAGTGTAGAACCCATTGGACCTGATACTTGTGCTAAATTTGCTGGGAGCATAAATACGCCACCGCCAACCATATTCCCGATAACAAAAGCTGTTAAAACCCATAATCCCCATTTTTTCGTTTCCATTTTTGTTAACTCCTTTGTAGTAAGATTTGCTTAAACATCATTTTTTACTAGCTTTTTGGCAATAAAAAAAGAGCCATGTAGATAAAAAATACCTACATGGCTCTTCGCCAAAGCGTAGGTACAACGGGAATAACCCTTGTACCTACGCGTAAATTTTCCGCTAGGTTTCAAGGGTTACGTATGATGATGATGTTTTTGTGCAAATGTAACTACAATTGTTGTATAAGTAAGCATAGTTCTTTGCTCCCTTTCTCCTCTGATTTTGAAGTTAGTATACTACATGTTTTTTTGAATGAAAAGAAAAATATAAAAATTTTTATAAAAATACGTTTTAGAGATTAAATATTTACCTATATTTTTCTTGGACTGGAAAATAAGTGAGAGATTGGCAGAAGAGTGTAGCATGGTATAATATATATAGAATTAGAAGGTGACAAGGGGCTATTGTAGATGATGAGTAAGTATGAGCAAATTTATATAGAAATCAGTAAGTCTATTGATAATAAGCACTTAAAAGAGGGATGCAAAATCCCATCAGAAACAGAATTAATGAAGCAGTATGAGGCAAGCCGAGGTACTGTAAGAAAAGCAGTAGATTTATTGCAAGAGCGTGGATATGTGCAAAAAATTCATGGAAAAGGTGTTTTTGTATTAAAGCGAAAAAATATTGAGTTTAACTTCGGTGGCATTGTAAGTTTTCAAGAAGAAAATGAGCGTCTAGGACGTCATTGTATTACAGAAGTCGTGGAAATGGAGAAAGAAGAAGCGACAAAAGAGGTTGCAAAATTATTAAACGTGAAAGAAAAAACAGAAATAGATCATATTAAACGTGTACGAAATATTGATGGAGAAAAAGTAATTTTAGATATAAATCATTTTGTATCGGAGTTTATTCCAGGATTAACGAGAGAAATTGCAACGGCATCAATTTATAAATACATTGAGAAAGAATTAGGGCTACATATTAGTTATTCGCAAAGGGTAATTGAAGTGCAGCCGTGTACAGATGATGACCGAAAGTATTTAGATTTAAATGGCACAGATTATGTTGTCGTTGTGAAAAACTTTACTCATTTATATGATGGGAGTCAGTTCGAATATACGGAATCACGTCACCGCTTAGATATTTTTCACTTTTCGGATGTGGCGCGAAGAAAGTAAAGAGGTGAAACGAAATAACGTTTCATCTTTTTTTTATAAAAAAAACAGAAACTCGTATATACGAGTGTTGACTAACTTATATATACGAGTTAATATGTAAGTGTAAACGGTATCAAAAAAAGAAAAGAGGGACGGGAATATGGGGAAAGACTATCGTAAAACAGCAGAGGAAGTGTTGCAGTATATTGGTGGGAAAGACAATATTGAACAAGCTGCGCACTGTGTAACGAGGCTCCGTATCGCTTTAAAAGATGAAAGTAAAATAGATAGTGATAAATTACAGTCTGTTTCATTAGTAAAGGGAGCGTTTCATAATGCTGGGATATTTCAAATTGTAATTGGTCCAGGGGATGTAGATCGTGTTTACGCTGAATTGATAACGCTTGCAGGCATGAAGGAAGCGACAGTGGCTGACGTGAAAGATTCTGGAAATCAAAAGTTAAATCCAGCTCAAAAGTTTGTAAAAGTATTTTCAGATGTATTTATGCCGATATTACCAGCGATCGTAACAGCTGGTTTACTAATGGGGATTAACAATTTATTAGGGGCAAAGGACTTATTTTTTGATGGTAAAAATTTATTAGATGTTTATCCGAATTTAGGTGGGCTTTGGGATTTAATTAATATGATGGCCAATACAGCATTCGTATTCTTACCAGCACTTGTCGGTTGGTCAGCAACGAAGCGTTTTGGTGGTAGTCCAATACTAGGTATTGTTATGGGCTTAATGCTTGTGCATCCGGCCTTATTAAACGCCTGGGATTATGGAAAAGCAGCGACTGGTTTAGAGGGTCAAAAGATTGAGTACTTCAATATTTTAGGATTGTTTCAAATTGAAAAGGTAGGATATCAAGGTCAAATTTTACCGGTGTTAGTAGCAGCATTTGTATTGAGTAAAGTAGAGATTTTCTTAAAGAAACATGTACCAAATGCAATTCAATTATTAGTTGTACCAATTACAACAATCGTTGTAACAGGTGTATTAGCATTAGGAATTATCGGTCCAGTTACACGTCATATCGGAGATTTATTAACAGCTGGATTAGTAGGCGTATATGAAACAGTACCAGTAGTTGGAGCAGTATTATTTGGAGCATTATATGCACCGCTTGTAATTACAGGTATGCATCATATGTTTATTGCAATTGATCTACAATTAATTGCACAACACGGCGGTACATTTATTTGGCCGATGATCGCTCTTTCTAACATTGCGCAAGGTAGTGCGGCACTTGCAATGTTCTGGATTTCTAAAAATCAAAATGATAAAAGTATGGCATCGACATCAGCAATTTCCGCGTACTTCGGTATTACAGAGCCAGCGATGTTTGGTGTTAACTTACGGAATAAATTCCCGTTTTATGCAGCAATTATAGGATCTGCTGTGGCAGCAATATTCATTACATTAAATGGTGTATTAGCACCGGCTATCGGAATTGGCGGATTGCCAGCATTTATTTCGATCATTCCGAAATCGATTCCAATGTTTATTGTAGGAATGATTATCGCAGTTGTAATCCCATTTACGTTAACATGGTTATTTGCGAAAAGAGTTAAACAGAAGTAGGAGGAAGTTAAACATGAAGGATTGGCATAAAAGTGTAGTCTATCAAATTTATCCGAAGAGCTTTAATAGTTATTACAATAAAGAAACCGGTGATATAAAAGGAGTTACAGAGAAACTAGATTATTTAAAAGAACTCGGAGTGGATTATATTTGGTTAACACCGATATACCAATCACCACAAAATGATAATGGGTACGATGTAAGTGATTATTATAGCATTGATCCATCTTACGGAACGATGGAAGAGTTTGAAGAGCTTCTAGAAAAAGCGAAAGAACGTAACATTGAAATTATGCTTGATATCGTTGTAAACCATAGTTCGACGGAGCATAAGTGGTTTAAAGAAGCGAAAGAAGATAAAAATAGTCCATATCGCAATTATTACATTTGGCGTGATGAAAAAAATAATTGGCAGTCTAAGTTTGGTGGATCGGCTTGGAAGTACGATGAAAAGACTAAGCAATATTTTTTACATCTATTTGATGAGACACAAGCAGATTTAAATTGGGAAAATGAAAAGCTTCGTGAAGAAGTGTACGATATGATGCGCTTTTGGCTTGATAAAGGAGTAACTGGATTCCGCCTTGATGTTATTAACTTAATTTCAAAAGACCAACGTTTCTTAAGCGATGACGGAAGTACTGCGACAAGTGATGGACGTAAATATTATACGGATGGTCCGCGTGTTCATGAATATTTACAAGAGATGAATCGAAATGTATTTGAAGGGAAAGAGGTAATTACAGTTGGAGAAATGTCATCGACGACAATTGATAATTGCATTAAATACTCAAACCCTGAGCGCAATGAACTGAGTATGACGTTTAGTTTCCATCATTTGAAAGTAGATTATCCGAATGGTGATAAGTGGACGAAAGCTGATTTTGATTTTATTAAATTAAAAGAAATTATGTCTAACTGGCAAATTGAAATGCAAAAGGGCGGGGGATGGAATGCATTATTCTGGTGTAACCATGACCAGCCTCGCATAGTGTCACGCTTCGGGGATGATGGGAAGTACCGAAATGAATCTGCGAAAATGTTAGCGACAGCTATGCACATGCTGCAAGGAACGCCTTACATTTATCAAGGAGAAGAAATCGGTATGACGAATCCTAAATTCGAGTCCATCGAGCAATATCGTGATGTGGAATCGTTAAATATATATGATATAAAGCAAGAAGAAGGCTTATTAAAAGAAGAGATTATAGGGATTTTAAAACAAAAATCTCGTGACAATTCTCGTACTCCGATGCAGTGGAATGAAGAGGTGAATAGTGGTTTTACAACAAGTACCCCTTGGATTTCAGTAGCTGAAACCTTTAAAGAAATAAACGTAGAGAAAGCATTACAAGATAAGGAGTCTGTATTTTATCATTATAAAAAGTTAATTGAACTTAGAAAAACTTACGATGTTATTACAGAAGGAGAATATGCTATTTTAGATGAAAATCACCCTAAGATTTGGGCGTATACACGTACTGTAAATAATGAAGTATTACTTATTATTAATAACTTCTATGGAGAAGAAATAACGTATTCTGTACCAGCCCATGTTCAATTAGATGGAATGAAACAAGAAGTACTACTGTCGAATTATAAAGATTCCAGCAAGGATATTACAAAACTTAACTTAAGACCATATGAATCAATTATATATCGATATACGAAATAAAAGGTTGTATGCCCACGCGGCATACAACCTTTTATTTTAAGACACCACTATACAAAATACTTACTTCTACTTCAGGTTTGAATTTTACTTTTGCATAATCTTTATTCCAATTTTTTTTCTTCCATAAGTCAGGATGATAAGCGATAAGGTGTCTTCCAATACCGAAAGCATCACAATTTGCTTTTTGTAGTTTGCGTGTTATTTTTTTCGCTTCTTTCGTGAGTTGTTTAGAAAGTTCCTTATTTAGTTTTTCTCTATCGTCCATTGTATACACATTATCTCTCGGAGATTCAAGTGCTATAACTTTTAATTGGAGCTTAATGTGAGCATAAACATTTCCTTTTTTATCTGTTGTTATTTTTAAGTCTCGTTTTAACTTTCGATTGCTAATTTCCATTGTTAAATAATCGGATGTTTTCTCTGATTCATCGCTAGTAAGTTTCTGGGTTATACGGGCATCTGTCCCCATTTTTCCAGTTAATAATACGAATAAAACAGATTGTTTCAAAGGTAAATGCCCAGTTAATTTATCATTGTTAAATAAAGCTAACCCGTTTGTAACTACTTCTTTTCCCTTTATTTTTATAGAAGGGAGGGTAAAGTCTTTACCGGGATCTAACATTTTTGTAGCAGCTGTTTCTAAAGTTTCTTTTGGAAATACACTCATATCTTCTAAGCTTTTCACTTTTTTCTTTAGAAAATCTCCAATTAGTAAATTTCCTATTTTCTTTTTTTCGAGTATCTCCGATGTTTCGCCATCTACTGCAATAAGTTTTACTAAAGCAGTTGGGTTTGTTGGGTCTCGAAAGCTGACATCTAAATAGGGGAGTATACCCTTTTTTAGAATTTTGGTTCCGAGTAATTGAACACCATATTTGAAATAACGAATATTCCCAGTCACATTTTTTTTTAGGGCATCGCTTGTATCCATTATGTTATGCCCGGTTGCTGAATATATTTCATTCTCGAATGAAGATTGCTCTCCGCTTGAACTCTTTACGAGCTCGATTGTTTGCTGGAGTTTATTCTCTTCCGTAATATCAGCTCCAATGCTATAAGCTAAACTTGCCTCCCTTAATGGTTCTTGATCCCAACAGCCAGAAAGGAGGGAACTAGTACATAATATTAAAATTAATTTAACTCTTTTTTTGAACATACTGTTCTCCTTTCTTCTTTCTTATTACAGAATAAAGTAGAAATAAAAGAGGAAGGACAACGATGAAAATATAGGTGAACTTATCAGTGAAATTTGCAATTACTTTTAATTCTTCAGGTGTATCTATAAATAAGGCTACACTAAAAGCAATAATACCAACGATTGGAACAGCCTTTTTATGATTAGCAAGATTGAATATATGTCCAATTCCTATAGAGGCGGCACAGTAATAACTAGCAATAGAAGCTACGACAGTTATCATCCAAATTGGTATGAATAGTAAATCAGTTCGGTCTATAATTCCAATATGAAGAGAGCGTAATAAGTAAGCAACTGGTTCTGGAATAAGCTCAACTTGCTTTGGACTAAATACGATAAAGCAAATCCAAACAGTAAAAGCATAAAAGAGCGTTACAAATCCATTAGCGATAGAAATGGCCTTCAGTTTTGCCATAGAACTTCCGTTTACTTTTGGAAAAGCGATAAGAATAATTTCAAAACCATACATGGCTGTAATTGTTTCCTTGGATGCTTGAATTATATTCCACCATCCGGCTTCTGTAATAGGAAAAATATAAGAGAAATCAGCTCGGGAAAGCCCTAGGGCAATTAAAAGGGCCATTGGAATAATGAGAATAGAGGCCATGACATAAAATCGTACGATGACTTTAAATGTGTTATAAGCTACATAACAACAAGCTACTGTACATAATATGAGAATTGCAGACCACGGAGTTGCGTGTAAAACCCATACTTTAATGACGTTACAAGCATTCAACATAACCGTCATACCGATAAGGGTAAAATAAAAAACATAAGAAAAGCCCAATAGTTTTCCTAACTTATTACCAAATAGCATACAAACACTCTTATACATATCTGCATCAGGAAATCGTTTTAAGAAAAGCCACATAAGTAAAATAATAAGTTGAATCGCAAGCCCCGCGATGAGCGCAGAAATCCAACCACCACCTTTTGCTATCGGATGAAGCCGGTTAGGTAGAGATAGTATACCGACCCCAATTTGGCATTGAATAACGAAAAAGGTAAATTGAACAAGTGAAATTTTACTTTGCGTGTTTGTCACCGTCCTCATCCTCTCTCGTTACATGTTGGCGCTGCATTTTTTTCGGTTTTGGATCATGTGGTCTTTCCCAAAATGACCAAATTGGTAGTCTTACGAAAGAATCTTTCATATCTTTAATCCGCATCGGGGCAACAGGAGAAAGATATGGTGTATGAAATGAATGTAGTTGACATAAGTGAACGAAAGTTATAATGAGACCGAATGATATTCCTACATAACCGAATATAGCAGCAAGGAGCATTAATGGAAAACGAAGAATCCGAACAGCTGAACTCATATCGTTTGATGGAACGAGAAAAGATGAGATTGCAGTTAAAGCTACAACGATGATCATTGTGTAGGAAACGAGTCCAGCTTTTACAATTGCATCCCCAATTACTAACCCCCCAACAATACCGATTGTTTGTCCAACGCGGCTCGGCAAGCGAATACCAGCCTCTCGTAACAATTCAAAGATTAATTCCATTAAGAGAGCTTCAAAAATAGGAGGAAGAGGTACTTTCTCTAATGAAGCTTTAATCGTATACACAAGTTCGAGCGGCAACACATCGGGATGAAAAGCGACAGTTGCAATATATAAAGCTGGTAAGAGAAAGGCAATTAAAAAACTTACTAAGCGAATCATTCGGACGAAAGAACCGACAATCCAGCGGTTATTATAATCATCTGGTGATTGATAAAAAGCGAATAACGTAACCGGTACGATGAGTGCTGTTGGATCTCCGTCAGATAAAATAGCAACGCGTCCTTCCATTAAATTAGCAACAGTTCTATCTGGACGCTCTGTATTTAATTGCTGCGGAAATGGCGAGAAAGACGTATCTTCTATAAATTCTTGTATGTATCCTGGTGACATAAGTGCATCCGTTTTAATAGTTTCTAATCTTCTTTTTACTTCTGTAACTAAATCGTCATTAGCTATATTTTGCATATAAGCAATTGCCACTTTCGTGTGCATTTCTTCACCGATTGTAAAATACTTAACAACTAAATTTGGACTCTTAATGAGTTTACGAATAGAGCTTAAATTAGTTGCTAGATCTTCTACAAAACCAGTATGTGGACCGCGCACAACTCCTTCATTATCAGGCTCTGCTATATCTCTCTTTAAAGATAAAGCTGTTTCGAAAATACAAAAACTGTCGACTTGTTCATGAAAATATAATGATTTTCCTTGTAATAAAAGCTGCACACCATAATTTAAATTCGTTTCTTTTTTCATATTTAATGTGGCAAAAACTTTATTTAAAGACAAATCCGACCGAGTTAATAAAGGCTCAAGAGCTAATTGGTGAATTAAATTTGGGTCTGCTAAAGATTCGATATATAAGATTGTTCCTTTGCCACTTTGAAATGGGACATCTAATTTTTTTATATCATCTGAGTGACATAGCTTATTTTCAATGTAATTAATATTTTCCGGAAGCGATGGAAACATATGCTTTTGATTTTCACTCTTTTGTTGTTCTTTTTGCTCTGTCATAATTTCCACCTCTTTTAGAATAAAGTCGCTTCTGTTAATTTTTGCTTTTTGTGAGAAATTTATGCTTGGATTATTTGAAAATAAGTAGCTTGAAAGTTATGTTACGTCATCTTTTAAACTAAAGAAAATGAGAAGTAGGGGATGGAAAGAAAGTATATATTAGATTAGCGGTGTTGATATAAATCTTTTGTACTATAGAGGATAAGCCTAGCGGTATAAATAATTACATCATTCGATGAATAGGAAATTTATGAAAGGCAATTTATACTATTAGTATTGTGTCTTGCCTTTTTAGGTGCAGTACACAGCCGGTGATTGGCTAGTGGAGGTTCTTCCATTTTGCCAGTGCCGGTTTTTTATTGGATAATAGAGAAAATAAAGTTCTATAAAGAAAGAAGGGGTTGTTTTGAAAGCTGTAAATTCTATCTTTATGAGAGAAAAGATTGCTAGTTCTTATCTTTATTTTATTTCTTTTTTTGGTTTGATTACTATAACTATATCTTTACTTGAAATTAAAATCCCTTCTCATCCAACAATACTAATATTGTTATTAATATTTATGGGGATTGCAGAGTATTTTCCTGTACGATTTTGGAGAGGGACTAGCTCGCTTACTTTTCCGATAATTTACGCTATGAGTTGGCAGTTTGGAATCCATATAACTATTATTTCTATTGTACTCGTTACGCTAATTATTCACCTGCACCGCCGTTCACCGATACAAAGAATGTTATTTAATAGTACTCAGCATGCACTTAGTTTAATCTTGGCCGAATGGTTTTCAAACAAATGTATGTCCTTATTAATTAACAAAATAGATATATCAGTTCTGTATGGAAATTTAATATCTTTGTTATTATTTTGCGTGTTTTTTTGTTTTTTCAACAATCGTTTTTACGATTTGTTAATGATACTCCTTCCGCAGCCATATTCAATCTATCAGTGGTATAAAAAAACTGTAACGGTATTTCTTTGCGAAACTTTTGGTTTCTCTTATGCGGCACTGATGCACGTATTAATTAGTACATATAGTGTGGAAGTAAACGAGATTACAGTACTGTTTTTCTTTTTTCCACTTGTAGCAACTTCCGTTATTAGTTCTTTTTCTGTACGGATAAGGATGGAGAAGGAACGATTATATGAGTTATTTCTTATTACGACCGAAATTAGTCGAGGATTAACCGGAGGAAACTTGAAACATATTAAACAAGCACTTAAAGGTTTTTTTGGCATACAAGCATATGTAATATGGACAAAAGATGATGGGAACTGGAATATTCTATTAAAAGATGGGAAAGTCCGCCTAGATGTATCTGATGATTCAGAAAAGTATGAGGCGTTTGAGGAACTTTCTAAAAATCTTGTATTTAATGATTGGAAAATTGGTACGGCTCCTGGAGATGAAATATTTGATAGTGTTATACGCTCACTTGTATATTTTCCTCTTATAGTAAATGATGAATTAGTCGGAATGTTTGTTGCAGGGAAAAGTAGAAATGCGGGTTTCTTTCCGGAAGATGTACAGTCGTTAGCTACATTTTCTAACCAATTAGCTAACGTTGTTAAAACAAGGATATTGATTTCTGAACAGGAAAAAAGAATGATCTTAGAAGAAAGAAATAGAATCGCCCGTGAAATTCACGATGGTATTGCGCAAACATTAGCCGGGGTGATATTCCAACTAGAATCCGCGCAGAAAAAATACCGTGATAAACCAAAAGATATGCAGCAAATAGTAGAGAAAAGTATAAAAGATTTAAGAGGAAGCTTAGGAGAAGTTCGCTATTCTATTTATGCTTTAAAACCATATCCGACACAACAATTAGGGCTAAAGCAGGCGATAGCAAGTAAAATAAAATTTTTAAAACAAGAATATGAACTAGATATTACATATCATGAAAGAGGTCATGCACGTGCGCTTAGCTTTTCAAAAGAAAGGGTTATTTTTGATACATTACAAGAGAGTTTGCAAAACATTGTAAAACATGCACAAGCAGACAAGACTGATGTTTTACTTAGCTATCAAAGTGAGCACGTGCTTTTAAGGGTTAAGGATAATGGGATTGGCTTTTCACTATTTGAGTCTATGGTTAAAACGAAGAATGAGCCACATTATGGTATATTACATATGAATGAACAAGCTGAACAATTAGGGGCTACTTTACAGATTGATAGTTCTGTAGGGAAAGGGACAAAAATTACACTATTAATTCCAGATTCACAAACAAGGGGTGCGTAAAATGATTAAAATATTAGTAGTGGATGATCATGCTTTTTTACGAGACGCAATTCGGAACATACTAGAGGATGAATCTGATATGGAAGTGGTTGGAGAAGCTAGCTCTGGGGACGGAGTATTGGGAAAAGTAGAAGAATGCAGACCAGATTGTATTTTGATGGATATTAATCTTCCAGGGAAAAATGGGATTGAAGCTACAGAGTTGGTGAAAAAAAATTATCCGAATTGCCGAGTACTTGTGTTTACAATGTATGAGCATGATGAGTATTTAATGGATGCACTCCAGGCTGGTGCTGATGGTTATTTATTGAAAGATTCATCATCGGAGCAGGTAGTAGCAGCAATTCGGATGTTATATCGAGGCGATTCAGTTATTCATCCGCGTATGACTAAAAAATTAATTACATATCATCAGCAAAAAATGAAATTAGAATCAAATGAAAATGAACTGACGGAACGTGAAAAGGAAATTCTTTTTGAATTAGTAAAGGGACTTAGTAATAAAGAAATCGCTGAAGTTCTATATATTAGTGATAAAACAGTTAAAATTCACATCAATAAAATTTTTAAAAAACTAAATGTGAAAAGTCGATCGCAAGCGGTGATTTATGCTGTTCGAAATCAATTGGTTCCGTTGGATTAAATAAGAAATGTTTAAAAGAGCTATCATGTTTATTTATTCTATATTACAAAGAATAAAGAGCAAGATAGTTCTTTTGTACTATGTAGGTATAGAATCATTAGAAAAAAGATACTCCTTTTGTTCAATTTTCAGAAAAGTCAGAACGTGAAATAATAAATATAGAATTATATTTTAATCCTATTAATAATTCATTTTGTGAAAATCTTTTATTGAAAATAAATGATGGGGGGCTTTTATAGAGAGAGTAAAGTAAGTGATTAGCTATATAGGGATGGTAGTAGTGTTGAAAATTCTTAATGATGCAAAATAAAAGTTTAAGATTAATAGAATTTTCAATGCTAAATGGGAGCTTAAGAATCAATTTGGTTAGAAAAATAATTTTAATAGTGGGGAGATGCAATATGAAACGAGGGAAATTTGGAAAGGTTCTTATTGGAACACTAACAGTTGGAATATTATTGTCCCAAGGAATTCCATATAACGTATTAGCTGAAGAGGTAAATACATCTAATTTAACTGGAATTGATGATGTAAATGCTATCTTGAAAGGTCTTACAAAGGAACAACGTAATGCTTTGAAAACGTTAGATACAAAACCGGGTTTTGTTATTTCACCAGGTATCAATACAGCAAGCCCTAATAATGTGAATGTAATTATAGAATTTAAGCAAGCACCTAGCAAAATTGAGGTATTAAAACAAGCGGCTAAAGGAAAAAAGTTAGCTCTTTCAAATGCGGAGCAAAAGGTAGAGGCATCACATAAAGGGTTTAAAGCAGAGCTTGAACAGCTTCAAAAAAATAAAGATAAAGGTATAAATTTAAAATCTGTAAAAATAACAAAAGAATATAAGAATGCTTTTAATGGTGTAGCAATGTCGTTACCAGCAAATATGATTGAAGACTTAGTTCGTACCGGTATTGTTAAGCGTGTATGGGAAGATCGTGAGGTCAAAATTGATTTGCCAAAAGAAACAGCTAAGGCAGGTATCGAGCCAAAAATGGCAGATAGTGTACCACAAATTGGTGTGGACAAGCTACACGATGAAAAAATAACAGGTAAAGGAATTAAGGTGGGGGTATTGGATACAGGCATTGATTATAACCACCCTGATTTAAAAGATGCATATAAAGGATATCGTGCAAAGCAAGGTGAGGACCCAAGCAAAATAGATCCGAACTCCATAAAAGGATGGGACTTTGTTAATAATGATGCTGATCCAATGGAGACAACGTATAAGGATTGGCAAAATTCTGGAGGCTATCCTGAGTTTTATAATGGAAGTGCGTATTATACATCCCATGGTACTCATGTAGCTGGGACAATTTCTGCAGACAAAAAGAATAATGTAGATTATGCGGTTAAGGGCGTTGCCCCAGATGTAGATTTATATTCATACCGCGTATTAGGTCCATATGGAAGTGGGCAAACAAGCGGTATTCTTGCTGCGATTGATAAAGCAGTGAAAGACGATATGGATGTTATCAATTTATCACTAGGTGCGTCTATTAATGATCCTTTATATCCTACTTCTGTCGCAGTGAACAATGCGATGTTGGCTGGTGTTGTTACAGTAGTAGCAGCTGGTAATAGTGGTCCGGAAGAAGGTACTATTGGATCACCTAGTGCAGCAGCACTTCCAATTACAGTTGGAGCCAGTGACGCTGCAATGACTATCCCGACGTTCTCCGTCGATGCAGGTGATTTACATGTGGATAAGATGATGCTACTTGGAAAAAGCTTTACTGATAAGATTGAAGATTTGAAAGGTCAATCCTTATCGGTTGTATATGCAGGACTTGGGAAAACAGATGATTTTACAGGGAAAGATGTAAAAGGAAAGTTAGCTCTTATTCAACGCGGTGAGCTTACATTTGATGAAAAAATTAAAAACGCTAAGGAAGCAGGCGCAAAGGCGGTAATTGTATACAACAATGTAGATGGGGAAATTACAAGTTATCTTGGAGAAAGTACTTCATCTATTCCATCGTTCCGCTTAACAAAAGTAGATGGTGAGAAATTGCAAGCAAAAGCTGTACAAGGAGATGTGTCGTTAGCATTTGGAGAACTTAGTAATATAAAAACAGAGGGAGATCACTTAGCTGATTTCAGCTCCCGCGGTCCTGCAACTAAGACGGATGATATTAAGCCGGATATTGTAGCGCCAGGTGTGTCTATTTTCTCAACTGTTCCTGAATATATTAATGATCCAAAAGATGGAGAAAATTATCCGGTAGCGTATGGGCGTATGTCAGGTACATCTATGGCAACTCCTCATACTGCAGGGGTAGCGGCACTCATTTTACAAGAACATCCAAACTATAATCCATTTGAAGTAAAAGAGGCACTTATGAATACCGCAGTTGACTTAAAAGAAGAGCGTTCTGTATTTGAGGTGGGCTCAGGACGAATTGATGCATATCGTGCAGTTCATGCAGATACATCTATCGAGGTTGTCGATAAAACATCAAACGTTGTAGATGATGAAGAAGTAGAAATTGAAGAAAAAACAGGCTCTATTGCATTTGGGTATAAAAATCAACTTGAAAATGGACCTATTAAAGATAGTCGAAAAGTCTTAATTAAGAACAGCAGTAAAACTGATGGGAAAGAGTTTAAATTAGAAGTAGAGTTTTCACCTACAAGTGTAGGTGTGCAAGATGCAGCGAAGAATGGTGTGAAGCTAAACGTAAAAGATTCTATCAAATTAGCTCCTGGTACATCAGAGGAAATTAGCCCTGAAATTATGATTCCAGAAAACGCTGAATTTGGTAGATATGAGGGATATATTCATATTTCAAATAAAAACAATGAAAAAGAAGTATATCAAGTACCATTTGCAGTTAAATTCACAGAAAAAGGGATTGCGTCTGTGGATTTACTGAGAGATGCAATGGCAACAGATGCATCTAAATTCCATCCATTTATGGAAAGACCTAGTTCGCCTTTGACATTTAAATTAAATAGTCCTCTTGAAACCATTGATGCAGTTGTGAAGGACCGAAAGACAGGGAAGGCACTAGGAGTCGTTGGTACACTTAATGCAAGTAGTCTAACACCAAATATTGAGTATATGATGTTTTCTGGTATGGGAGGGTATGTACTTCCATTCACAGGAGATCCAGCGCATCCAATTGGGGATAAACCTGTTATGTTGCCTGATGGAGATTACGAATTGAACTTCGTTGGATATGATAAAGAAGGGAAATCGTATACAAAAGGCGATAGCATAATCATTGATAATGTAATACCTGAAATGAAATTTAAGGATGTACAACCTGGTATACATGAAGTCAATGATTCCATGTTTAAAGAAGAAGACGGCCAACGTGCATTATGGGTGCATGGTAATATTTATGATTCTACAGTAGATGCATTAAAGGCAAAAGGCTTGCAGTATGATCAAAAAGCGAATCAAATTGTATATTATCAAAACTCAGCCTTCCCATCAGGTTGGTTGAATACAATTCAAGCAAATGGTGATTTTAAATTTGGAGTACTTCCAGAGGAAATAAATGAGCCGTTAAATTTAAAATTATTTGGATATGACCTCGCAACTGCAGGGAATATGGCAACTGGATATAAAGATTATGTCTTTGTAAAAGAAGGGACAGAATACGCTGTTCCAAGTTATGACAAAGATAAAATCAAATTAGGAGAGAAAATTACGTTAACTTTGAGTCTTAATAATGTAAAACAACTTATGTCAGGTACATTTGAAATTCCTTATTACAAGCAGTTATTTAAATTTACAGACGTGAAACCAAATCCAGCACTTACGGAATATGTAAAACAACATGGACTGAACCTTAAATTAGAAGATCCGAAAATAAATGAAGAAGGAACTTGGGAAAACAAGGTGAAAGTTGGCGCGTCATTGGAAGGAAAAGAATTTAAAGGATTAGATGGAGATACACCATTTTTAGATGTTACATTCGAGATGACGAGTGATGAATACTTTAATGATTTAACTGCATTTGGAGTAGATAAGTTCTCTTATACAAAAGTTGGTGCAACAGAAGGCAATGAGATTCCTGTGTTTAAAGATAAACCTTTTGCTATTGTTTCAAAACATTCAACGGTTACAGGATATATTGGTCCGGAAGCTTTCTTGAATGAAGAGGGGTATTTAGGTAAGAAAGACTATACAAAACTAGGAGCAAAAGTGTACGCAGTTGGCAAGGATGGAAAGAAATATACAGGAACGATTAATGAAAATGGACAATTTGAGATTCATAGTGTTCCAGTAAGCGATAAAGAATACGATATTTTCGTAGAAATGCCAGGTCATTTAAATAGTAAACTGGCAACCAAAATAGGGAAAATGCAAGACGGAGAATTAGTGGGACAAAACTTTAGAGCTGATATGGATGATAACCTTGCAGGTGATGTAAACGGCGATAAAATGGTAGATATTCAAGATGCTAGAATAGCAGCTTTATCGTATGGAAAAGGAAAAGTATCTGTAAAAGATGGAGATATAAATCAAGATGGTGTTGTAGATGAAACAGATATTCGTTTTATCGAGAAAAACTTCTTGAAAAAGGGTCCAGATGCTAAAGAAAATCAGAAACCGAAAGAAAATGTAGGGCCAGTGACGTTAGAGAAAATCTTACGCTCGATTGGTTTAGAGCCAAAAAAATAAGGGGATACACTTCTAAGGGAAACTAAACGATAAAGCAATGAACACAGAAAAAATGGTTTTTGCTAACAACGAACCGGTAATGATTCACTGTAACATTACCGGTTATTTAAAAAATAGCTATTTGAGTACATGAAGAAAATAGTTTAAAGCTAGTTTGCTTTCGTTATGGGACAAGGTGGTTGCTTAATTAATATTGTTTGTGGGATGAAAATAAGGTTGTTGTTTGAACTTTAAAATAGGGGGGCTTGTGAAATGAGTATTAAGAAAAAACTTGGTATGGGTGTTGTAACTGCAGCGCTTGGTCTATCTTTAATTGGTGGGGGAACATATGCGTATTTTAGTGATAAAGAAGTATCACAAAGCGCGTTTGCAGCGGGTACTTTAGATTTGAGTGTTAATCCTGAAGTTGTTATTAATGTCGACAATATTAAACCGGGTGATGAAATGGAGCGCGGTTTTCAATTAGTTAACAAAGGAACCTTAGCGATAGGAGACGTGAAACTTCTTACAGATTATAGTGTTATTGATGCTAAAGGAGATAATGGAAATGCTGATTTTGGTGATTATATCCGTGTTGATTTCTTATGGAATTTGGATAAAAATGAGGTTCCAATTTGGTCTACTACATTATCTGAGTTAAAGGTAGCTACGCAAAATGGAAGTATTCCTGATCTTGTACAAAAAGGTGTTGTAGACCGAGAAGGAAATGGACTTGCTCCTGGTGATGATGATACTTTCTATGTAATGTTTACATTTGTAGATAATGATGAAGAACAAAATGTATTTCAAGGAGATTCATTGAAATTAAATTGGACCTTCAATTCAATACAGACAAACGGTGAAGAGAAATAAAGGTAAATGTTATATATAAGAATGAATTGATGAAGAATTAAGAAATAGTATTTTTAATAGTGTAAAGGTTGATTTAGTGAATCAGCCTTTTTTGTTTTTAGATTTCTTTATGTGTAGAGATTGCATTTTTATAGTAGGCATAACGGTACTTTTCACATTCATAGCAGTACTTCTAACATTTATGTCGAATTAAGAAGATATATAGGAGGGATACATATGGAAATATCTGTAGAACGAGTTTTTACAAAAGAGATTTTAACAAGAGCTGCAAGTTTGTTTCATGTGACTGTAGAAGAAAAGCCACTTGGAGATTTTGAAAATTACATTTTTAAGGCGAAGGGTGATAGTGATGAAGATTACGTATTACGTTTAACGCATTCTTCCCATCGTTCTAAAAAAGAGGTAGAGGCTGAACTAGATTTTTTACGATATGTTGCGGAGAACGGTGCAAAGGTAGCGGGACCTCTTTACTCAACATCTCAAAATCTTGTAGAAGAAATTGTAGTAGAGGATGGAACTTTCTTTTTTGCTTCCTTATTTACATACGCAAAAGGTGAGCAAGTAAAAGGAGAAGGATCGCCATATTGGGGAAATGCTTACTTTGAAGCGTGGGGAAAAGCGATTGGACAATTGCACCGCCTTACAATGAATTACCCTAAAACTGACTACCGTGATACGTGGGAAGAGGATGAAAGTAGTATTGTTAATGAATTAGAAGATGAGAACGTGAAAGAAATTGCAGCTGTATTAATGGAGGAAATAAATGCTCTTCCAATTGAAAGAGAAACATTCGGCCTTATGCATGGTGATATTCATCCAGGCAATTTTCACTATGATGGAAAAGAGTTAACAATCTTTGATTTTGATGATGCGGCCTATAATTACTTCATTCATGATTTGGCAATGGTTCTTTATTACTCTGTTCTTTTTACACCGTGGACAGTGGAAGAAAAGACGACATTCGCTCGTAAACAGTTACAAGTGTTAAGAAAAGGGTACGAATATGAGCACAGGCTGGCGGATAGTTGGTATGAATCGTTACCTTTATTTTTACGTTTACGTGATATAGGTTTGTATGGCACGCTCCAAAAGAAATTTAAAGGGAAAGATATGCCAGATCATTTCAGAGAATTAGCTGAACAACTCTATGAAAGAATTATAAAAAGAGAAGCGATTGTGAATATATAATACATTCATGTTAAAACAAAGTATATAAAATAAATATATACTTTGTTTTTTTATACAAAAATATGTTTATTTTATTAAAATAATATTGTTATAGATTCGGTATGCACGTATAATTTTATGTATATTCTGAATATTCTTTATAAATGAGGAGGGGGAATGTTGGAAGCAATCGTAAGTTGGATCAATAATATTGTTTGGAGTCCAGCACTTGTTTATTTATGTTTAGGAGCAGGTTTATATTTTTCTATTCGAACGAGGTTTTTACAAGTAAGGCATGTAGGAGAAATGGTGAAGCTTACATTTCAAGGAGAAAAATCGGATGCTGGTGTTTCTTCGTTCCAGGCGTTAGCACTTTCATTATCAGGGCGCGTTGGAACAGGAAATATTGCGGGTGTTGCAACGGCTGTTGCATTTGGTGGTCCAGGAGCTGTCTTTTGGATGTGGGCGGTAGCTTTTCTAGGAGCAGGTTCTGCTTATGTAGAATCAACGCTTGCACAAATATATAAGACGAAGCATCAAGGACAATTCCGTGGTGGTCCAGCTTATTACATTGAAAAAGGGCTAGGAGTTAAATGGTATGCATTAGTATTCGTTGCAGCAACAATTCTTGCAACGGGGATGCTGTTACCGGGTGTTCAGGCGAATAGTATTGCTGTAAGTTTGGAAACAGCTTTCGGTATTAATACTTCTGTATCTGGAGCGGTATTAGTAGCGGCATTAGCGCTTATTATTTTTGGTGGAGTTAAGCGAATTGTTAACGTAGCACAAGTTGTAGTGCCGTTTATGGCGCTTGGTTATATTTTAGTAGCTTGTGTAATTGTAGCTATGAATATTGAAAAGTTACCAGATGCTTTCATGTTAATTTTAAAAAGTGCATTTGCATTAGAAGCAGCTTTTGGTGGGATTATTGGTTTAGCAATCTCTTGGGGAGTAAAACGTGGTATTTATTCCAATGAAGCAGGGCAAGGAACTGGGGCACATGCGGCGGCAGCTGCTGAAGTATCACACCCAGCTAAACAAGGGTTAGTACAAGCATTTTCCGTTTACATTGATACATTATTCGTCTGTTCAGCAACAGCATTTATGATGATTATTACAGGCATGTATAACGTATTTGATGCAAGCGGAAAAAACTTTATCGTCAATAAATTAAACGGTGCACAGCCGGGTCCTGGTTATACACAGGCAGCAGTAGAATCTGTTTTTCCTGGATTTGGAAACGGTTTCGTCGCAATCTCGTTATTATTCTTTGCATTTACAACAATTATGGCGTATTACTACATTGCAGAAACGAATATTGCATACTTAAATCGTGATAAAGACCGTCCTTGGATGTCCATCGTACTAAAGTTTGTATTCTTAGGAGTCGTATTCTATGGTTGTGTAAAAACAGCTGCAACAGCGTGGGCTTTAGGTGACATCGGTGTAGGGATTATGGCATGGGTCAACATTATCGCGATTTTACTACTACAAAAACCAGCATTGATCGCCTTAAAAGACTATGAAAAGCAGAAAAAAGAAGGGAAAGATCCAGTATTTGATCCGCAGGAATTAGGAATTAAAAATGCTGATTTCTGGGAGCATGAATATGGGAAAGATAAAAAAGAAGAAGTATCTTAATAGGATAGGAACGAAGGAGCAAAGGGAACGACCTTTGCTCTTTTTTTATGGACAAAATGAAGCTGAAAGTTATTTTTTTGCCTATTTTTGAATATAAAAAGAATGTACATGCTTTGTTAGAGGAAGGGGGGAGTATGGTGATTGAGTTTCGTAATGTAAATAAATATTATGGTGACTTTCAAGTTTTAAAAGATATTAATCTGCAAGTACAAAAGGGTGAAGTGGTAGTAGTTGTTGGACCTTCAGGGTCAGGGAAAAGTACATTGCTTCGGTGTATAAATCAATTAGAGACAATTACAGATGGGGAATTAATTGTACAAAATACAGAGGTACACAATAAGAAAACGGATATGAATGAATTACGCCGAGATATCGGGATGGTCTTTCAACATTTTTATTTATATCCACATAAAACGGTTCTTCAAAATATTACACTAGCGCCTATTAAAGTAAATAAAGTTTCAAAAGAGGAAGCTGAGAAAACAGCGATGTTTTATTTAGAGAAAGTAGGAATCCCGGAAAAGGCTAATGTATACCCGCATCAATTATCCGGAGGTCAACAGCAAAGGGTAGCGATTGCTAGGGGACTTGCGATGCAGCCTGAAATTATGCTGTTTGATGAGCCTACGTCTGCTCTTGATCCGGAGATGATTGGAGAAGTGCTTGACGTTATGAAAACGTTAGCTAAAGAAGGGATGACGATGGTTGTCGTTACGCATGAGATGGGATTTGCGCGAGAAGTAGCAGATAGGATTTTATTTATGGATGAGGGCCAAATTATTGAGGATACAACACCAGCAGCATTTTTTGCAAACCCAGAACAAGAAAGAGCGCGTCTATTTTTAAGCCGAGTGTTAAATCATTAGAGGAGGAATTTTATGCTTAAAATGAAAAAGTTGTTTACCTTAATCGTATTCTCATGTTTATTCGTACTTGTCGTTGCCGGGTGCGCAAGTAAAAAAGATGAGGCGAAAGAAACGAATACGAAGCAAGGCGGGGCCATAGAGCAAATTAAGAAGCGCGGGAAATTAGTAGTTGGAGTGAAGAATGATACGAATTTATTTGGATTGAAAAATCCTTCAACAGGGCAAGTAGAAGGATTTGATGTTGATGTCGCAAAGGCACTTGCGAAAAAAATTCTTGGTGATGAAAAGAAACTAGAGCTGAAAGAGGTAACGTCTAAAACACGTATTCCAATGTTGAAGAATGGTGATATTGATGCAATTATTGCGACAATGACAATTACGGAAGAACGCAAAAAAGAAGTAGATTTTTCAGATGTATATTTTAAAGCGGGACAATCGTTACTTGTGAAAAAAGGAAGTAATATTAAGAGCATTGATGATATAAAACAAGGCGTTAAAGTGTTAGCGGTAAAAGGCTCAACATCTACAAATAACATTCGTCAAAAGTCACCAGAAGCGACTGTATTAGAATTTGAAAATTATAGTGAGGCATTTACAGCGTTAAAAGCAGGTAAAGGCGATGTTTTAACGACAGATAATGCGATTCTTTACGGAATGGCAAAACAAGATGCTAATTATGAAGTTGTAGGGAAAATTTTTACGGATGAACCGTACGGAATTGCTGTGCAAAAAGGTGCAGATGATTTAACGAAAGAGATTAATAACTTACTAAAAGATATGAAGACGAGTGGAGAGTACGACAAATTATATGAAAAATGGATCGGTCAAAAACAAGAGAAGTAAAGTGAAACTTTATTTCTCGTGATAAATAGTAAGAGTGAGAGGATGAGAGTACTCATCCTCTTCTTGTAAAGAAAGAGGGGAGAATATGTGCCTGATTTTTCTATATTAACGAATAACATTGATATGTACTTAGAAGGGTTTAAATATACGGTTATGTCTAGTGTAATTGCGTTAATAGGTAGTTTTATTTTAGGGGTAATTTTGGCGGTAATGCGTATTGCACCGATTCGTATTTTAAATTGGGTGGGATCCGCTTTTGTAGAGTTTGTAAGAAATATTCCACTCGTATTAATTGCATTTATATTTTATTTCGCTTTACCTGTAATAGGAATTACTTTAAATGGTTTTGTAGCAGGAACAGTTACGCTTACCGTATATACTGCAGCGTTTATTGCGGAAGTCATTCGAGCTGGCATTTTATCAGTTGCAAAAGGGCAAATGGAGGCTGCGCGCTCTTCAGGGTTAACGTATGTGCAGGGAATGTATTATATCGTCTTACCCCAAGCTATGAAAATTGTAATCCCTCCTTTAGGAAACCAATTTCTCAATTTAGTTAAAAACTCCTCAATACTCGGAATTATTGCTGGTACTGATTTAATGTATCAAGGAGACTTAATTTCAACGAAGACATTTGTTACGTTCGATGTGTATATATTTGTCGGGATGTTTTATTTAATATTAACAATTCCGCTCAGTATGCTAGTGCGTTATTTAGAAAAACGCTTGGCAAAGGAGGCGGTATAAATGGATTTTAAAGGAGCAATAACAGGTGATCATATCCTCTTTTTGTTAAAAGGATTACTTATAACGTTAGAGGTAGCGCTCGTAGCAATTGTACTTAGCTTTATTATTGGTAGTGTAATAGGAATATTGCGCTATACGAAAATACCTGTCGTTTCACAAATATTAGGATTTATCGTGGAAGTGATTCGAAATTTACCGCTACTTTTAATTATATTTTTTACGTATTTTGCACTTCCAGAAGCGGGATTGAAGTTAGAAATTATAACAGCTGCAATTGTTGCTTTAACAATATTTGAAGCGGCAATGATATCTGAAATTGTTCGAAGCGGTCTATTATCTATCGAAAAAGGGCAGATTGAGGCTGCAAGGTCTTCAGGATTAACGTATGTGCAAGCGCTTTGGCATATTATTTTGCCGCAAGCATTAAGAAGAATGGTCCCCCCGCTTGTTAGTCAGTTTATTTCATTGCTAAAAGATACGTCGCTCGCAGTTGTTATATCATTGCCAGAGCTTATGCATAACGCTCAAATTATTAGCGGGCAAAATGTAAATTATATGATTCCGACTTTTATAGTAGTGGCTTGTATGTATTTTATAGTGAATTATAGTTTATCAATTTTATCGAGAAGATTAGAGCTTCGTTAACTCTTACAATATATGTAAGGGTTTTTTCCTTGTTTCTCCTTATTTTCCTCTAAATAGTATCTAAATCTTGCAATAATTCGATTTTTATATTATTTTATCAGAAAAGTGTTAATTTTATATAGAAATTGTAATCGCTTTCGTGTATATTTTTATTATCAGAAAATTTTAAAAAGAGATAGGGGTACTTGTAGGGGGAGGATTAAGATGCAGCAACCAACAAATGAGAAATTACATCGTACGATGAAGAGTAGACATTTATTTATGATCGCACTTGGTGGTGTAATCGGAACTGGTTTTTTTCTAGGTTCAGGTTACACTATTAATCAGGCTGGACCAGGGGGGGCCATCCTTTCATATTTAGTGGGCGGATTTATTATGTATTTAACAATGCTTTGTCTTGGAGAACTAACAGTAGCAATGCCAGTTTCAGGGTCTTTCCAAAAGTATGCGACGAAGTTTATTGGACCAGGAACAGGCTTTATGATCGGCTGGCTATATTGGCTTGGCTGGGCAGTAACAGTAGGACTGGAATTAACATCGATCGGTTTAATGATGAAAAGATGGTTTCCAACTGTTGATGTTTGGGTATGGTGTCTCGTATTCGGAGTTATTTTATATGCTTCAAACGCTATCTCAGCGAAAAGTTACGCTGAATTAGAGTTTTGGTTCTCTAGTATTAAAGTAGTTACAATTATTGCATTCGTTCTACTTGGTGGTAGTGCATTACTAGGATTTTTACCATACGATGGAAAAGAAGCGGCACCTCTTTTCTCTAACTTCGTAAGCGATGGTGGGCTTTTCCCGAATGGACTAGCTGCCGTATTACTTACAATGATTACAGTTAACTTCTCATTCCAAGGAACAGAGTTAATCGGGATTGCAGCAGGAGAAAGTGAAAATCCAGAAAAAACAATTCCACGTGCGATCCGTAATACAGTATGGCGCATTATGTTATTCTTCATTTTAACAATGACGATTTTAGTAGGATTAATTTCTTGGAAAGAAGCAGGGGTAATTGAAAGTCCATTTGTAGTCGTATTTGATAAAATCGGTATTCCATACGCAGCTGATATTATGAACTTCGTTATTATTACAGCGTTACTATCTGTAGCGAATTCAGGATTATATGCGGCAACTCGTATATTATGGTCACTTGCGAATGAAGGAATGGCACCAACATCTTTCCAGAAAGTAAATAAGCGTGGTATTCCAATTACAGCACTAGTCGTAACGATTGCGGTAGCTGGATTATCTCTATTCACAAGTTTCCTTGCAGAAGATACAGTATACATGTACTTATTATCGATAGCTGGTTTATCGGCTGTTTCAAGTTGGATCATTATTGCTCTATCGCAACTTCGCTTTAGAAGTCAGTATATAAAAGGTGGAGGAAAGTTAGAGGACTTAAAGTATAGAACACCACTATACCCGATTGTTCCAATTTTAGCTTTAATTACAAATAGTATCGTTGTTATTAGTTTAGCGTTTATTCCTGAGCAAAGAATGGCGTTATACTGTGGTATTCCATTTATCATTTTCTGCTACATATATTATTATATGAGTAAGAAACGGAAGAAACCGATGAAAGTGGAGATGGAAAAAACAAATGAAACTAACAATCAAACACGATGATATAGAAGCAGATTTATCGTATGGTCAATTAGCGATTGGAAAAGAAAACGGGTATTCACCGTTACAATTACTCATTTCTTCTATCGCAGGATGTAGTGCAATTGTCTTCCGAACAATTTTAGAAAAGAAACGTATTACATACGATACGTTTACAATTGAAGCTGAAATTGAGAGAAGTGAAGCTTTATCAAAACCAGTTGAAAGTGTTCATTTACATTATAAAATTAAAGCAGAAAACATTACAGAAGAGCAGTTGGACAAGGCGCTGCAACTTGCAGTGAAAAATTGTACGATTGTTCAATCTGTAAAAGATAGTATAAAGGTTACGGAAACGATTGAATTAATAGGGTGAAACATAAAAACGTGAGACTACGGCTCTCACGTTTTTATGTTTTTAATAAAATGGAACAGTCAGGAAAATTCGAATAAACAAAAGCCCAATTTCTCAGTTAAAATAGAGAAATCGGGCTTTTGTTTATTCTATTATTAAATTTTATCTATAAAAAGATTTTGCAGTGTCACAAAGTATAGTGCTCATTCGTTATATAGAGTGAGAGGAGGAATTATATGAAAGTTACAAACAACGATTATGAAAAGATGGAAGAGCTATATGAGTTGTACGAACAAAAAATTTATTATGTGGCTTATTCTATTTTAAATAATATTCAGCAGGCTGAAGATGCGGTTCAAGAGACGTTTATTACTCTTTATAAGAACTTGGAAAAGCTCCATAGCTTGGCTACTCAAGAGCTTAAACGCTACATTTTGAGGATCGCGAAAAACAAGGCGATTGATAGTTACCGGAAAAATAAACGACATGAAACATTTTTAGAAGAATATGAAAGAGAATCAATAGAAGCAGTAGATGAAAATATTGAAGAGTGGGAAAAACGTAAAATGTCTGAGGTTCAAATTGATACATTGCTAAAAGAGTTAAATGAATCGAACAGACAGGTGTTTAAGTACAAAGTCTTCTATAACTTAACGTATCAAGAAATTTCAAGTGTCATGGGGATAACGGAGGCCAATGTCCGTAAGCAGTTTGAACGCGCTCGAAAACGAGTTCAAAATATGATAGGAGGTATACAACATGACGAATTCAAAGAACTCCAAAGAAATATATGAACTTGCTGAAAAAATTGCTTTAGATGATTTTGATAAACTCGAAGAACAGCATGAATTTTCACATACATATACGCGCAAAAAGAAATTGTTTATGGAGGAAATGCAGCTGAAAGATGGACAACCGCAGAAAAAGCGTAAAAAACATCGTATGTTAATCGCTGCTGCTTGCTTATTGATTGGCATGCCGACAACAGTTTTTGGGGCAGTGAAAGTCTATAATATGATTGTCCAAAAACAAAATTACGAAGTAAATGTTTCAGTAACAAATAAGGATTCGAAAAAGAGTGATAAGTGGTATAAGTTGAAGATTGGTAAATTGCCAGAAAATATGGAAGCAATTGATGACAGTGCTATGAAATATTCATTTAAAGATAACTACGCAATGGGGGGATTTTCATTCGCTCTTCGGAGGGTAGGGGAAAATACAGATTTTCAAACTCTGTATTCGAAAAGTTACGAAGAAAAAGAGATAAATGGTAGGAAAGCAGTAATTGTCCATAAAGAAACAGGAAACAACAATGTAATGTTTGACAGAAAGGTCTTTCTCTTTTTTGAGAAAGAAGGGATTATGTTAGAAAGTTATATTGGATCCGATGTAAACGAAGAACAAATGATGGAAGTGTTAGGGAGCATTTCACTTGAGCCTACGTCAAAAGAAAAGGCATCACATATAGTAGAATATGATGAAAATCGTTTTAGCAAAGCAGATGAACCTAAAAAAACTAAGGTGATTCCTTTGAAAAAAGATAGCAAACGACTATTTCATATAGGGCAAAAGGCTCCAGTAACTATAATCATGGATAACAGCCAAATTGAATATGTGATAGAAAAAGTTGAAGTCTTCGATTCAATCAAAGATTTTAAACAAGAAAACTTTAATGAACTTGGCTTAGAAATACTAAGCAAGAATAAGGCTTTAAATCAGATAGGAGAATTGCTACCATACAGACGGGATGAATATAAACTCGGAAATGGTAAAGATTCAATTGATAAACTAGTAGAATCAAAATTAGTTAATCCTAAATTTGTTTACTTAATAACAAAAGTGAGAAATATTGGTAAAAAGTCGACGGAAGAAATTTATATGCACCCATCCATAAAGTTGCTTAAATCTGAAGGTAATGCATGGAACTACGCTGAAAGAGATGGAATTGCGGAAAAAAATATTATGACAGGCGAAGTTGATTATTTAGAACCTCACGGAGAAGGGAAAAGCTTTTACAATATTGGCAGTATCCGACCAGGACAAACGGTAAAAGTTAACTTAGGTTATTTTGTAGATGAGGATAAGCTAGATTCAATTTTCCTTGATGCTTTCCGTTACAGTGGGTTTAGTGGGACGGAGAATATGAATGCGAAAAATCGTTGGTGGTTCGATATTCGCCAATAATAAAACAATAGGAATAACTAGACTAAAAAGCTGCTTATATTTAGCAGCTTTTTAATTTTCATACATATTTACAATTTCTTTCGCACGTATACGTAAACCATCTATCAATTCTCTCGGTTCTAAAACTCTTGCATCTTTTCCTAGTCTATAAAATAAAGGCGTAATAAAATGAATTTCACCTTTATCAATTGTTGAATGTATATACCCCGTCCCATCTTCGTTTACTTCAACGAACTCTTCAAGGTAAGGAACGCTTTTACATTGGCGTACGCCTTCTGTTGTGAGTAAAACATGTAACTGAGTAGGAATGTTTATTACGTTAGAGCTAGAGGCAAACCATTCTTCTAAATTCATAAAAGTATCTTCGTTTTCTTCCGTGTATAGTATAGAAAGAATACGATCAATACGATACAGTAATACTTTCTGCCTGCTAAAGTCATAGGATGGCAAATACCATAAACCATCGTGAGCATATACACCGATAGGGTGAACGTGTTTTGTTTTTATCCCTGATTTAGATTCGTATTGAAAGTGTAAATTTTTATTTTCAATAGCCGCTGTTAACACTTCTTTTAAAAGTGGTGTATCAATTGTTCTCTTAGGATTCCAAAAGGCGATATAAGAGCGGATTTTATCAACTTTCGCTTTCGCATCGTTTTGGAGAGAGCTATACAGTTTATGAGTAACAGAATTGATTTCTGTATTGAAAGGCAAGTCTTGATAGTAGCTTAAAGATTGAAAAGCAAAAAAGATGGATACGGCTTCTTCTTCGGTAAATAAAATAGGCGGAATGACCCTATTCGTTAATACTTTATATCCTCCGTTACGACCTTGTTCAGCATAAATAGGTAACCCCATATCACTTAAATCTAAAATGTATCTATGAACAGTACGAACGGAAATATTAAATTCATCAGCTATTTCTTGCGCTGTAAATGTTTTTTTCGCAGAAGCAAATATAAGAATATCTAATAAGCGTTTAGCTTTTGACAAATATACCACCTGTTTCTTTTTAATATGACATTAATTGTCATGTTTTACTGTTAGTATATTGCTTACATCATAATTTTATCAAGATGAAACGTAAGGAGGAAAAAATATGTCACGTGAAATTGTTTTATTTATTGCGGCGAGCTTAGATGGATTTATTGCGAAAGAAGATGATGATTTACAGTGGTTAATGGAAACGGAAGGAGAGGGAGACAACGGTTATACAGAAATGTACGAAACGATTGATACAATAATTATGGGAAAAAGAACGTACGATTATGTAGTAGAGCATACGGAAACATTCCCGTATGTAGATAAAAAATGTTATGTTTTTTCTAACTCGGAAAAAGGTTCAAACGAACACGTGGAGTTTGTAAATGAAGATGTAGCGGAGTTTACGAAAAGGTTGAAAGAGCAGGAAGGATCTAAAATATGGATGGTTGGTGGAGGGAGTTTATTAAGAGAGTTCTTTAAGAATAATCTAATTGATGAATATGTTGTCACGATTACACCGCATATATTAGGTTCTGGAGTTCCGTTATTTCAAGACAAGAACCCGGAAATCAATTTAACTTTAACGGATACGAAACGTTTTGGACAGTTTGTAAATCTATATTATAAAGTGAAATCTTAAAGGATAAAGAAACACGACTACTCATAGTAGTCGTGTTTCTTTATCGATGGCAATGAAATTGTAAAACAAGATCCATGATCAACTTCACTTATGACTGTAATATTCCCGCCGTGTAGTTCTACGATTTCCTTTACGATAGAAAGCCCTAAACCGGTTCCACCTGTAGCTCGTGTTCTTGCTTTATCAACACGATAAAAGCGGTCGAAAATGTGAGGAAGGTCTTCAGGGGGAATACCTTCACCGTCGTCCTCAATGGTGATGGAAATATGCTTATATTCTTCTGTAACAGAAATGTTGATATGAGAATGCTCTTTTGAATGTCTATAAGCGTTATTTAAAATGTTCACTATCACTTGTTCGAATCGCTGTTCATCTAAGTTGACTAACAGTGTAGGAGGACAAGTGAAAGAAACTTTAATGTGTCTTTCTTTATACATTGCATTTACTTTTTCGGCTATGCGAGTAAGGAAGGTGTGTAATTGTACCTCGTTTACATGAATAGAAAAGTTATGTTGTTCCATTTGAGCGAGTGAAAATAAATCTTGAACTAAGTTCGTAATATAATCAGACTCATCTTTTATAATAGATAAATATCGTAAACGTTGTTCAGGAGGTGTGCTGTCTTTTAAGGCAATGTCAGCGTAACCTCTTACGTATGTTAAAGGTGTACGTAATTCGTGAGCAACACTTGCTAGAAATTCACTTCTTTCCGTTTTCATATAATGTAAATCATTTGCGAGCGTTTGAATAGATTGTGCGAGTTCACCAATTTCATCATTTCGAGTAGTCGTTAATGAAACGGATAAATCACCTTTACTCATTTTTTCAGTGGCATGTTTCATGTGTAACAATGGCTTTGTTAATAAACGGGATAATAGAAAAATGGTGATGACTGTTAGTAGAAATGTGATGATACCGGCAATAATGAATTGTTTTGTTAGCCTATTAACCATCTCTTCAATTGATTCAGTTCCAAGAAACATGTACACATAGCCCTCATGTTTTCCACCTACTACAATGGGGCTAACTGTACAAATATAATTAGATGTTTTCCAATGATTTTCTATAATAGCTCCGTTATGGTCGGTTCGAGTTTGCATTCCACTAATATGATTTTTTATAGTCGTGTTTATTTCGTTAGATTTAGCTAGTACTGCTTTATTTGCATTTGTAATAACAACAGTAGTTTCAGCTTCAGACTCCATTAATGCAACGTGAGAGATTGTTTGTTTATCATAATATTTTTCAAGTACATCTCGATGACTATTTCCTCGTTTTAATAGAGCAGTCATTTCTTCATTCACTCTATTGTTTACAAGACTATAATAGAGCAAAACAAAGAGGACGCTTTCGATTAAAAGTGTAACAATTAAAAAATAAAATCCGAATTGAATAGAAATTCGCTTCATCGTTTCGCTCCTAAATATTCGGTATCAACCCACCTGTAACCTACCCCGTACACAGTTTTTAAATGATGATCAATAGGGAAATTTGCTTTTCGCAATTTATCACGCAAATTACGAATATGTGAATCGACTGTGCGATCTTCGGTATTTGTGTTTAATCCCCAAATTCGTTCAATGAGCTGATCACGGCTTAATACATAATTTACATGGCGTAAAAATAATCCGAGTAAAGAGAATTCGATTGGTGTGAGAAGAAGTTCTTCATTATATACAGAAGCAAAGTGCTTCGCCTCATCCCATAGAATGCCGTGATATTGGATTTGTTTATGTTCATTTGTGCGCCTTAAAACAGCTTCAATTCTTGCGAAAAGTTCCTCTTCATGGAAAGGTTTTGTTACGTAATCATCCGCTCCGAGTTTTAATCCTTGGACGACATCTACTGTTTGATCACGAGCGGTAACCATAATAATAGGAATGTTACTAAATGAGCGGATTTTTTTGCACGTGTCCCATCCGTCCATCTTTGGCATCATAATATCGAGTAAAACAAATTTAAAGTTTCGGTTTTCTATATGTAAAATAGCTTCTTCTCCTGACGTCGCACATACGCAGTTATATCCGATTGGAGTAAGATAAAGTGTTAATAATTCAAGCATTCTCGGTTCATCGTCTACGAGTAGTATATCAATCATAGAGAGCCCTCCATATTTATAATCGTTACTTAAAGTGTAATGCAAAATCATGAAGAAATGGTGCAGATTATGATGTGTCTGCATAATTTCTTCAGAATTGCTTGTTATTGTGGAGTTGAAATTACATTTTAGGTAATCATATTGGCTCAAAAATGATTAATACGGAGGCGGTATAGTGAAAAAAATGACCCGAATTTTTGGGATAACAATAATTACAGCAGTTGGTCTTGCTGCATGCGGACAAACGAATACAGACCATAAAAACCATGAATCTACAAAAGAGAAGAAAACAGAGCAAAAGGAAACGAAAATGAATCAAGAGGTAACTGCGCCGAAAGAAATGAATAAAGGGGCATCGAATGATTTATTAACGACAAGTTTAAAAAACGTAACGAGATTAAATACAAATGATCCATTGCAAATGGCAGTACTAACTTCGCAAACGATATGGCCAGCAACGCATAAAGAGAATCAGCCAGGCGCTATTATTTTAGTACCAGTAAATGAGTGGCAATTAGGTATTGCGAGTGCGGATCTTATTCACCATCCGAATAATGGGCCGATTTTATTTATAGAAAAAGAAAAGGTACCTGAAATGACGTTAAAAGAAATAAAACGATTAAATCCGCTCGGAACGAAAGATGGAATACAAATTATGGTGATGGGGGATGTAGGTGCATCTATCCTTGAGCAATTAAAAGAATATAAAGTAAAGCAAATAAAAGAGACGGATCCAGCTATATTTGCTAAAGATGTTGATAAAGAATATGCCGATATAACAGGAAGTTATCCAAATAGCGTTATTGTCGGTTCGTCTGAAGAAGAAGGACGTTTGTATACAACACCAGCTGTAAACTGGATTTCTCATATGCCAGAGCCACTACTCTATACAGAAAAGAATAAAGTGCCAGAAGCGACAATTGAGGCGTTAAAGATGAGAAAAGATAAAGCGAATATATATGTGTTAGGACCAGAGAAAATCGTTTCAAAAGAAGTAGAACGAGAGTTAAGTAAATATGGGAAAGTAACGCGTATTAGTGGAGAGACTCCACTAGAAAATTCTATCGCATTTGCGAAGTTTAAAGATGAAAAAACAAAGTTCGGCTGGGGATTCACAAAACCAGGTCACGGTTTATCATTTGTTTCAAGCGAAACACCAGACTTAGCAATTGCAGGAGCACCGTTTTCACATATGGGTAAACACGCACCTGTTGTCTTGCTAGAGGAAGGTAAAGCTTCACAACCAGTTTATGACTTCCTTGCTAGTATTCAGCCGAAGTTTAAAGATGACCCAACACTGGGACCATATAACCATGGTTTCCTTTTAGGTAGTACGAGTAATATTTCATTTGAAACACAAGGAATATTAGATGAGAGATTAGAGATTGTTCAAGAAAGTGGTCAAGGTCACGGTGGACATTAATGAAACGAGAAAAGACGCTATGAAGATAGCGTCTTTTTTTAGGAAACTTTTACATAGCGTAATATCCTTTACTCGTTATATAATAGCCTTCGTGCAGTCGGCTAGATTTTCTTATGGAGAAAATCAAATTATAAAGGAGTAGAGGAGTGGTATTTTGTTTCAAACGATAAAAAATGACTGGTTTTCTAATGTGAGAGGGGACGTGTTATCAGGAATTGTCGTTGCTTTAGCATTAATCCCTGAAGCGATAGCCTTCTCTGTTATTGCAGGCGTGGATCCGACAGTTGGACTATACGCCGCCTTTTGTATTGCAGTTACCATTTCATTTGTTGGCGGAAGAACTGGAATGATTTCAGCTGCAACAGGTGCAATGGCATTATTAATGGTAACGCTCGTTAAAGATCATGGTTTGCAATATTTATTTGCTACGACAATATTAACAGGTATTGTCCAAATTATTTTTGGCGTGTTCAAACTGAGCTCATTTATGAAGTTTGTTCCGAAATCTGTTATGAGTGGTTTTTTAAATGCACTTGGAATTTTAGTTTTTACAGCGCAATTGCCACATTTTAAAAATGCAACTTGGCAAATGTATGCACTCGTTGTATTAGGACTTGCAATTATATATTTATTTCCACGTATTACAACGGCTGTGCCGTCTACGCTTATTTCAATTATTATTGTGACGAGTATTGCACTTATGAGCGGATTACATTTGAAAACAGTAGGAGATATGGGAAGCCTGCCGAAAGAATTACCGTTCTTTAGTATTCCTGACGTGCCTTTTACACTTGAGACATTAGGGATTATTTTACCTTATGCAGTTATGCTTGCAATTATCGGTTTACTAGAATCAGTATTAACAGCTTCAGTTTTAGATGATATGACGCATACGGAAAGTAATAAACATAAAGAGGCACGTGGACAAGGGATTGCGAACATTGTTGCTGGATTTTTCGGAGGAATGGCAGGATGTGCAATGATTGGCCAATCTGTTATTAACATTAAGTCAGGTGGACGAGGGCGTTTATCAACATTTGTAGCGGGCGGATTTTTAATCGTATTACTATTTGTTTTAGGTGATTATGTTGTTCATATTCCGATGGCAGCTTTAGTTGCAGTTATGATTATGGTTTCAATTGGAACATTTGATTGGAACTCTGTAGCGACGATTCATAAAGTGCCAAAAGGAAATGCGTTCGTCATGATCGTAACGGTTGTCGTTGTTCTTATCACCCACAATCTAGGATTAGGCGTGATTATCGGGACAGTAATTAGTGCTGTTTTATTTGCATTCAACATGGCAAAGATTCACGTGAAACATTTATATATTGAAAATAAGAAAATATACGAAATTCATGGCCAACTATTCTTCGCATCTACGGCAGATTTTATAAATGCTTTTTCATTTAATGAAGATGTAAAAGAAATTGAAATGAACTTTACTCATGCACACGTATGGGATGATTCAGCAGTGGCCGCAATTGATAAAGTTATCATGAAGTATGAACAAAGTGGTGTGAAAGTAAGTATAACGGGATTAAATGAACGTAGCTCAAAACTTGTTGCAAATTTAGCAACTTATAATAAAAGAATTGCTAGTTAAAAGCCTCCTTTTTAGGGGGCTTTATTATATAATACGAGTAGGATAACGAAAAGGGGATTCAGCATATGTACAAACAAATTATATTAGCATGTGATGGTTCTGAACATGCACTTCGGGCAGCGGAGCATGCAATACATATTGCAAAATGTAGTGAAGAAGCAAATGTTGAAATTGTATATGTCGTAGATAATAGAACAGCAAAATCAGATATTATACACGGACAAACAGATTTTGAAACAATATCAGCTAGTCGGAAAGATAAATTAAAAGAGATTGAAGGATTATTAAAGGAAGAGAAGATTTCTTATAAATTTACGATTCTGCATGGTGATCCTGGTGATACGCTCGTTCAATATGTAAATACAGGGGATATAGATCTTGTTATTGCTGGGAGCAGAGGATTAAATACATTACAAGAAATGATGCTTGGTAGCGTAAGTCATAAAATAGCAAAACGAGTGAAATGTCCAGTAATGATTATAAAATAAAATGAAATAGCACGTAACTAAGACTTTGGGATACCCGAGGTCTTTTTTTATGTATAAATGACATCCTTTTGTGGAAATACTAGATATATAAGTTGAAAAGATGTTAACTTACAAATTTGTAAGTTTGTTGTTAGGAAAATCGATGTTATGAAAATTTTCCCATTGGTAAAATAAAAGTATCAAAGGGGAGATAGGGAGGATGGAAGGTATGAAATCATTTCAAAATTTATCATATAGTCAAGGGGTAAGCTTAATTTGTTTAGGGGGATTTGCTGCATCTGTTACGTTAGCTGTATTAATAAAGGTATTTCATCAAATTTTTTAATTTTATAGTAGGGAAGGAATTGATTGTTATAGCTAGTAAGAAAAGTGCTGTAAATAAAGAATAGCTCTTAGCATATAGAATAAACGCTAAGAGCTATTTTTATGTTTGTTTACATATTTATATTTTGTTTAAGCTTGTTTTGACTTTGCAGATCCTGTATTTAAAGTAAGGGCAAGGAAGAACATTGCAAGTACGCAAGATACAAGTAATAAAATGAATCCGCCATCCCATCCGAATGCATCTACAATAAAGCCCATAGCTGCGCTAGCAAAAGTAGCTCCGCCTAGGTAACCAAAGAAACCAGTTAGGCCTGCTGCAGTTCCAGCAGCTTTCTTTGGTGCTAAGTCAAGTGCGTGAAGACCAATTAGCATAACAGGTCCGTAAATTAAAAATCCAATGGAAACAAGTGCGATACTATCAATGATTGGGTGACCAGCAGGATTTAGCCAGTAAACAAGAACGGCAATGAATACACCGACCATAAATAAAATACCAGCAGGTGCGCGGCGTCCTTTAAATAGTTTATCACTCATCCATCCGCAAAGAAGTGTACCTGGAATACCAGCCCATTCATATAGAGCGTAAGCTGTACGTGAGCTACTATGAGTAAAGCTTTTTTCCTCTACTAAATAAGTAGGAGCCCAGTCTACAACGCCGTAACGTACGAAATATACGAAAACGTTCGCGATAGCGATGTACCATAAAAATTTATTGTTTAGTACGTATTTAAATAAAATTTCTTTTACCGAAAGTTCGCGTTCGCGATCTTTCACTTTTTCACCTGATGGATATTCGCCAGTATGTTCCTCAATAGAAGGTAATCCACAAGATTGGGGTGTATCTCTCATCGTAATTAATACATAAATACCAACTAAAATTGAAAGAATACCTGGGAAGTAAAATATACTTTTCCAGTCATTTGCAAAGAAGTATAAGCCTAATGTAACGAGAGAAGGCATAAGTGCGCCGCCGACGTTATGAGCGACGTTCCAAATAGACATTTTTGTACCACGTTCACTAATAGAGAACCAGTGAACCATCGTACGACCACAAGGAGGCCATCCCATCCCTTGTACCCATCCATTTAAAAACTGAAGTACAAACATAAGTATAATGCTTGTTGTAATGAAAGAAAATGAGCCGAAAATAATATTAATGATACCTGATAAAAATAGCCCAGCTGCTAAAAAGTAGCGAGGATTACAACGGTCGGATACGATACCCATAAGAAATTTACTTAATCCGTAAGCGATAGATACTGCTGAAAGGATAACCCCAAGTTCCCCTTTACTAAAGCCTTGTTCAATTAAGTATGGCATTGCTAGTGAAAAGTTCTTTCGAACAAAGTAGTAACCTGCATAACCGATGAAGATACCTAAAAATACTTGTAAACGTAATTTACGGTATTCGCTATCAATGCGATCAGCTGGTAAGCGTTCTGCATGGGGCGCAGGTTTAAATAATTGTGTGAAAAACATAAAATGAAAATCCTCCCCTAATTAATTGGAAGCGTTTAAGACAGAGAGAATATAAAAAGGCCATGAAATATAAAAAAGTTCCCTTTTTTATGATTCATAGCCGTATACTCCGATTCTCCGTGACTGTCAATATTAACTTCGACGAAAATTATACAACTTTGTGACAAAAATGTAAACGTTTTTATGAATAAAAGGTATTGACGGATTTTGTTCGTGGGATTAATATTTAAATACGTTAAATATTTTATTGTTTAAATAAGAGGTGGATAACATGCCAAATGATATGACTCATATTGATAAGATTCAAGCTCTTACATTCGCTATAGGAAAGAAAATGCAAACAGAGCTATTGGAACAAATGCAAGCATCAGGACTTACACCACCGCAATTTTATATTTTAAAGATTTTAGATCATTACGGAGCTTCAAGAGCGACACAATTGGCGGAGAAAATGTACGTAAAACCGAGCGCCATTACAGTAATGATCGACCGTTTAATTGATCATGAGTTAGTAGAGCGTTATCACGATGATAACGATCGCCGTGTTGTTGTCATTGAGCTAACGAAAAAGGGGAAAAATACAGTAAAAGAGGCGATGGCAGCTCGTAATGAGCATATCGCAAAATACTTTTCACAATTAGAATTACAAGAACGAGAAGATTTGTTGCGCCTCTTTGAAAAGTTAGAAACCATTATTTGTGGGACACAAGAGAAAAAAGAGAATAAATAAGAGGAATTGAGGAGATTACATGGAGCAACAAGGCAATACAAATAGAAAGTTGTTGTTAATTGGTTTAGTAATTGCGATGCTATTTGCTGCGTTAGACGGAACAATCGTTGGTACAGCGATGCCGCGTATCGTTGGTGAACTTGGCGGACTAAGCTTAATGACATGGTTAACAACAGCTTATATGTTAACATCAACGACAGTCGTACCAATTGCAGGTAAATTAGCGGATTTACTTGGGCGTCGTAACGTATATATAACAGGGCTAGTTATTTTTATGATTGGTTCAGCGTTATGTGGTATGGCAAATGGTATGACAGAATTAATTATTTTCCGTGGTATTCAAGGTCTTGGTGGCGGTATTATGATGCCGATGGCTATGATTATTATTGGAGACATGTTCACGGGAAAAGAACGTGCGAAATGGCAAGGTATTTTTGGTGCGTTATACGGTCTTGCTTCTGTAATTGGACCACAAGTTGGTGGTTGGATTGTAGACGCAGTGAACTGGAGATGGGTATTCTACATTAATTTACCAGTTGGTATTTTAGCAACAGTCTTTATCGCAATGGGATTAAAATCACATAAACAAACGGGACCAATTAAAATTGATATCGCTGGAATCTTTACGATGATTCTCGGTGTTGTAAGTTTATTACTTGCGTTAACGTTTGGCGGAAAAGATTACGCATGGGATTCTTGGCAAATTATCGGTTTATTTGCACTAGCTGTAATTGGTATCGTTAGTTTCGTTATCGTTGAAACGAAAGCTGAAGAACCAATTTTACCGATGCATTTCTTTAAAAACCGTACGTTTACAATACTTAATGCGATTGGATTCTTTATGAGTATCGGAATGTTCGGTGCGATTATGTTCGTACCATTCTTCATGCAAGGTATTGTAGGAGTAAGTGCTGCTGAATCGGGAACGATTATGACACCGATGATGATTACAATGATTGTTATGAGTATTATTGGTGGGCAACTTGTATTAAAAGTCGGTGTAAAACCACAAATTATCGCAGGTATGCTCATTATGGCTGGTGGTTTCTGGTTATTAACAACGATGGATATGCACACAACTAAACTGACTGCAACTTCTTATATGATGGTTATCGGTTTAGGCATGGGACTTGTAATGCCGACTTTAACATTAGCGTTACAAGAAAGCTTCCCGAAAAAAGACCTTGGTGTCGTAACATCATCAAGTCAGTTTTTCCGTCAAATCGGTGGGACATTCGGTATTACAATTTTAGGATCAATTATGAATAACACGTCAGGTACAACATTAACAAATAAGTTAGTACCTGTATTAGATACATTCCCGAAAGAAGCGGGACAAATGGTAACAAAATTTAAAGATATGATTCATACAGACCCACAAGGTTTATATTCGATGCTATTTAGTCCAGAGGCATTAAAACAAATGCCAGAAGCATTTGCTAACAGTATCGTACCAATTTTGAAAAATTCTTTAGTAGACTCACTTCATACTGTATTCTTAACAGGATTAGTATTTATCATAGTAGGCGCTGTCTTTACGATTTTCTTACAGAAAATTAAACTGTCGGATCGTAAAAAAGATGCTGAAGAGCCTGCTGTAGAAGAACAAGAAAAAACTGTATCATATACGTAATGAAAAAGCATCGCCATTAGGCGATGCTTTTTTGAGTATAACCTTAAAAGCTTTTTTGTGAGAAATGATTGACGTATTTTTATAAATGCGTTATATTATTTTCTGTAAACGGTTACATGAAGTGAGGAGAAAAGAGAATGAGTACGATTAAAGACGTTGCGAAATTAGCGGGAGTATCTGTTGCGACCGTTTCCAGAGTGTTAAATAAAAATGGATATGTTCATGAGGATACGTTAAAGAAGGTAGAACGAGCAATTGAAATGCTAGATTATAAACCTAGTACAGTAGCGCGTTCTTTATATAATAAAAAATCTCGTTTAATTGGGTTAGTAGTTCCAAATATCGTGAATCCATTCTTTCCAGAAGTTGCACGTGCCGTAGAAGATGTAGCACATAAACAAGGTTACACAGTTGTCCTTTGTAACTCTGATGAAAGTTTAGAAAAAGAGAAACAATACATTGATGTACTTAGACAAAATAATGTAGATGGATTTATTGTAGCAACGAATCCACAAAATAGTATAAATTACATGAATTTATCAGTTCCAGTCGTTGCGATTGACCGTATGTTTAATGAGCGTATTCCTACTGTATATGCTGATAACTATGCAGGAAGTCAGGATGCGACAAGGTTGTTAATAGATAAAGGATGCAAACATATTGCACATATTCGTGGACCACGTGATGTAAGTACAGCGAATGAGCGTTTTGAAGGTTTTGTAGATATCATTACGCAAAATAATCTTTCATATATGATTGCAGAGAGTACATTTGACCCAGCAAATAGTGAGCGTGTAGCAATGGAATTATTAGAAGAATACCCGCATATTGATGGTATTGTTGCTGGGAATGATTTAATTGCAATTGGTATTGTAAAAGCTGCACTTCAAAAAGGAATGGCTATTCCTGACGATTTACAAATTATCGGATTCGATGGAATTTCTTTAACAGAAATGATGTATCCATCTATTACAACTGTTGCACAG
The DNA here is from genome assembly GCF_016483245.1 of Bacillus cereus group sp. N31. Taxonomy (NCBI): domain Bacteria; kingdom Bacillati; phylum Bacillota; class Bacilli; order Caryophanales; family Bacillaceae; genus Bacillus; species Bacillus cereus group sp. N31. The sequence continues at coordinate 42,793 of NZ_JAEHCH010000027.1, forward strand.
CCAATATATGAGATGGGGAAAATTGCAACAGAGTTGTTGTTAGAGCAAATGGAAGGAAATGCATTGGAAGAGAAACATTATCGTTTACCGATTAAAATTATAGAAAGAAATACAACGAAGTAAGGAGATGAAACAGATGCCAAATATTGCAGTAGTAGGTAGTATTTCAATGGACTTAGTGGCTGTTTCAAAGAAACGGCCGAAAGCAGGAGAAACAGTAATTGGTGAAGCATTTCATACGATCCCAGGAGGGAAAGGGGCGAACCAAGCAGTTGCTGCAGCTAGATTAGGTGCCAATGTAGCAATGGTTGGAGCAGTAGGAAATGATGATTACGGAACAGTAGTTAGAAAAAATTTAGAGAACGAACGTGTTTTTATCGACTATGTGGTACCGGTTACAGATAGAACGACAGGAATTGCTCATATCGTTTTAGCAGAAGAGGATAACAGTATTGTTGTCGTACAAGGAGCAAATGCTCTTGTGAATGAATCGGTTGTAGATCGTTCAAAAGATCTTCTCGTAAAAGCTGATATGGTTGTTCTACAATTAGAGATTCCGCTTGAAACAGTAAAGTATGTTCTATCTATTTGCGAAGAACATAAAATTCCAGTTATGTTGAATCCAGCGCCAGCACAAGTGTTATCAGAAGACATATTAGAAAAGGCAACGTATATTACGCCAAATGAACATGAGTGCCGCATTGTATTAGATGATTTTACATCACCAATTGAAGATTTACTGGCGAAATATCCAAATAAACTATTGATGACAGAAGGTTCTAACGGTGTTCGTTTCCATAATGGTACGGAGATTCTACATGTTCCTAGCATTGCTGTTGATGTAGTGGATACGACTGGAGCTGGTGATACATTTAATGGTGCGTTAGCAGTTGCACTTTCTGAAGGAGAAACGCTTCAAAAAGCAATTCGTTTTGCGAATATTGCTGGAGGCCTTTCTGTAACAAAACTTGGGGCACAAGGCGGTATGCCAACGAGAGTTAGAGTACGTGAAGTGCAGGTGATTGTCGGATGAAAAAGCACGGTGTATTAAACAGTGAGATTGCGGCAGTCCTGGCTTCACTCGGACATACAGATACGCTTGTAATTGCTGATTGCGGATTACCGACTCCTGATGGAGTAAAGCGAATTGATTTAACTGTTGAACTTGGAAAGCCGAGTTTTTTAGATGTATTACAAGTTGTAGCTGATGATATGGCAATTGAAAAAGTGACGTTAGCAGAAGAAGTCATTATCAATAATGCGGAAGTAAATAAAGAGATTGAGCTGCAATTAAAAGAACCAGCATTTGAATATGTATCACATGAACAATTTAAAGAAAATACAAAAAAAGCGAAGGCAATTATCCGTACAGGAGAGGCTACGCCTTATGCCAATGTAATTTTACATGCAGGCGTGATTTTTTAATAAAGGGAAGTGATGAGAATGCGTATTGAAATGAAAAACATTTCAAAGGCGTTCAGTGGAAATCCTGTTTTGAAGAATGCACAGTTTATGATTGAAGCAGGAGAAGTCCATGCATTGATGGGGGAAAATGGAGCAGGTAAATCGACGCTCATGAAGATTTTAACAGGTGTATATACAAAAGATGGTGGAACAGTCACGATTGATGGGCAAGAACGCACTTTTAAAAATGCGAAAGAAGCGGAAGAGTACGGCATTGCATTTATACATCAAGAACTGAACATATTGCCAAATTTAACAGTAGCTGAAAATATGTTTCTCGGTAAAGAGTTAATGTATGGGAAAACAGGTATTTTACGTACTCGTCAAATGAACGCGATTGCGCAGCAGCAATTGGCGGAGCTAGGATTACATGTAAAAGGTGCTATGTTAGCAGGAGAACTATCAGTTGGACAACAGCAAATTATTGAAATTGCGAAAGCATTGATGACAAGCGCAAGCGTTATTATTATGGATGAACCAACTGCGGCACTGACGGATCGTGAAATTGAAACGCTCTTTACAGTTATAAATAAGTTACGTAAAGAAGGGGTTTCATTCGTTTACATTTCACACCGCATGGAAGAAATATTCTCAATATGTGATGCTATTACAATTTTGCGTGATGGAGAATATGTAGGGAAAAGATTAATTCCGGAAACGTCATTTGATGAAGTAGTGAGTATGATGGTGGGGCGCAGCATTGGTGAACGTTACCCAGAGCGAAATAGTCAAATTGGTGAAGTAATTTTTGAAATGCGTAACGGAACGAAAAAGGGGAAATTTGAAAATGTTTCGTTTCAAGTTAGAAAAGGTGAAATTCTTGGTGTAGCTGGCTTGATGGGAGCTGGTCGCACAGATATTATGAAAGCGATATTTGGATATGAACCTTTAGACTCTGGACAAATTTTTATAAACGGACAAGAAGTAAAGATTGATAGTCCGATAGATGCAATTAGACAAAGAATTGCTTTCATTACAGAGGATAGAAAGTCTGAAGGATTAGTGTTAGATTTCTCAATTCGAGAAAATTTAGCGTTACCGAATTTAGAAAGTCTTTCAAAGGGAAGTGTCCTTAGTAACGAACTAGAACAACAGTTTACAGAGGACATGATGAAACTTCTTAATGTGAAAGCATCTAGTGGAGAGCAAGCGGTGAAATCTCTTTCTGGTGGAAATCAGCAAAAGATTGTAATTGCGAAATGGTTAGGTATTCATCCGCAGTTACTCATTTTAGATGAGCCAACAAGAGGTGTGGATGTTGGAGCGAAAAAAGAAATTTACTCTATTATGAATAAGCTTACTGAACAAGGAGATGCCGTTATTATGGTATCATCTGAGCTTCCCGAAGTTTTAGGGATGAGCGATCGAGTTCTTGTTATTCATGAAGGAAAAGTCGGCGGTATTTTAGGGAAAGATGAGGCATCACAAGAGTCTATAATGGCACTAGCTACAGGGGGAGAGTAAGGATGGCTAAGAAGGGGAATGTATTACAACAACTCGGTTCTTTAATCGGTTTAGTATTAATTATTGTCGTAATTACAGCTTTAAATCCAGCATTTATTGAAATTCCAAATTTATTTAATATACTGCGTCAAGTATCGATTAATGCGCTTATTGCATTCGGAATGACCTTTGTAATTTTAACAGGGGGTATTGACTTATCGGTAGGTTCTATTTTAGCATTATCAAGTGCACTTGTTGCTGGAATGATGGCAAGTGGCATGGACCCGTTCCTTGCAATGGCAGTTGGACTACTTGCTGGTCTTGTAATGGGAATTGTAAACGGTATCATCATTGCGAAAGGAAAAGTAGCTCCATTTATTGCGACTTTAGCAACAATGACTATTTTTCGTGGGTTGACGCTTGTTTATATGGACGGACGTCCGATCACTGGTCTTGGTGATCATTTAATGTTCCAAATGTTTGGCCGCGGTTATTTTCTTGGTATTCCGGTACCAGCTGTTACAATGATGATCGCTTTCGCAGTGCTGTACTTCATTTTGAAGAAAACGACATTTGGTCGCCGTACATTTGCAATTGGTGGAAATGAAGAAGCAGCAGCACTATCAGGTATTAATGTTACGAGAATTAAAGTAATGATTTACGGTCTTTCCGGAATCTTGGCAGCGCTTGCAGGTATTGTCTTAACATCACGATTAGATTCTGCACAGCCGACTGCGGGTACTTCTTACGAATTAGATGCAATTGCAGCAGTTGTATTAGGAGGGACAAGTCTTTCTGGAGGAAGAGGATGGATTGTTGGTACATTCATCGGTGTACTTATTATCGGTGTACTAAATAACGGTTTAAATTTATTAGGTGTATCTTCTTTCTTCCAACAAGTTGTAAAAGGACTTGTAATCTTACTAGCTGTATTAATTGATCGTCGAAAAGAAGCGTAATGGAGGGACAGTTCATGAAGAAATGGTTACTTATACTCGTTGCATGTATTATGGTCATTACTGCTGGTTGTTCAATGGAACCACCAGAATGGGCAAAGGATTCTAACGATAAAGGTCGAAATAAAACTATTAAAGTTGGATTCTCTGTTTCAACTTTAAACAATCCATTTTTCGTGACTTTGAAAAAAGGTGCAGAAAAGAAAGCGAAAGATAGTGGCATTGAATTGATTGCTGTTGATGCACAAAACGATGCAGCAAAGCAAACGAACGATGTTGAAGATTTAATTCAAAAAGGTGTCGACGTAGTTGTTATTAATCCAACCGATTCAGATGCTGTTGCTTCAGCAGTAAGTGCGGCAAATGCAGCGAATGTTCCTGTTATTACAGTAGACCGCGTTGCGAATTCAGGTAAAGTTGTTTCGCACATTGCTTCTAACAATATCGAAGGTGGTCAAATGGCTAGTGATTACATTCGTGAATTAGTTGGCGGGGGAGCGAACGTTGCTGAGTTAGAAGGAATCCCTGGATCCTCTGCTGCTCGTGAGCGTGGGAAAGGATTCCATAACGTAGCTGATAAGTCTTTAAAAGTAGTAGCAAAACAAGCAGCTGATTTCGATCGTGCAAAAGGTTTATCTGTTATGGAAAATATTTTGCAAGCGAATAGCGATATTAAAGCAGTATTTGCTCATAACGATGAAATGGCATTAGGGGCACTTGAGGCATTAAAATCTGCTGGGAAAACGGATGTAGTAGTTGTTGGATTTGATGCAACAGACGATGCTGTGAAAGCGGTTAACGATGGGCGTATGGCTGCAACAGTCGCTCAAAAACCGGAATTAATCGGAGAGAAGGCGATGCAAACAGCAAAAGAAATAACACAAGGTAAAAAAGTGGACAAATCTATTCCGATTGAATTAGAGCTTATTAAAAAAAATAAATAAATATAAAATGAAAATTAGGAAGGAAGAATAACAAATGAAATTCTTTATTGATACAGCAAACATTAACGAAATTAAAGAGGCAAATGCATTAGGCGTAGTAGCTGGAGTAACGACAAACCCATCACTTGTAGCAAAAGAAGGCGTAGATTTCCATGAGCGTATTCGTGAAATTTGCAGCTTTATAGAAGGACCTGTAAGTGCAGAAGTAATTAGCTTAGAAGCTGATAAAATGATTGAAGAAGGAAAAGAATTAGCGAAGATTGCTCCAAACGTTGTTGTAAAAGTACCGATGACAACGGAAGGTTTAAAAGCAGTAAAAGCATTTTCAGATTTAGGAATTCGTACAAACGTTACATTAGTATTCTCAGCAGTTCAAGCATTACTTGCAGCTCGCGCTGGTGCGACATACGTTTCACCATTCTTAGGTCGCCTAGATGATATCGGTCATAACGGTATGGACTTAATTCGCCAAATCGCAGAAATCTTTGCAATTCACGGCATTGAAACAGAAATCATTGCAGCATCTGTACGTCACAGCGTTCACGTAACTGACGCAGCACTAAATGGTGCACATATTGCAACAATCCCAGCAAACGTAATTGCTTCATTAGTGAAGCACCCATTAACAGATCAAGGGATTGAGAAATTCTTAGCTGATTGGGAAAAAACACAAGAGAAATAATATGAAATCGAGAATCCTAGTTTAATTGACTAGGGTTCTTTTTTATTTGAAGGAATTTTCATGCAATTTTGCATATTGTCTTTTAAATTTTTAATATAAGCTATTTAATATATACAAATCACTCTTTATTTTTTATATTTCGATATAAAGTAACACTTTAATCAGTGATGGGGGTTGTTCATCCCCCACCGGATTATTAGCCCTCGCCAATTGGGCTTTTACGGGCAGTTATCTCCCACTTAACTTCCTCGGGTTCGCTGAATTTTGAGGTGGGAGTCTTACTGACTAGCAAATAGTGGGATAAAAAGATAGAGGGTCTGACCAGAAAACTGGAGGGCATGATTCTATAACAGAAAGCTTAACGTTTATAGAATTATGCCTTTTTATATAGGGAGGGCAGAAAGCCGGGATTTCGATTTAAACGCACTTATTTATCTGAATTTTAAGTTTTATAAAAGGAGAGACAGAGGATGAAAAGAAAAGCTCCATTTAAAGTACTATCAACGTTAGCAATTGCGGCAATTATCGGATGTACATCTGTAATGAGTGCTCCGTTAGCATACGCAGAAACGCCAGCGAAAGAAAAAGATAATGTGTCTACAACACCAATTGATTACAATTTAATTCAAGAAGATCGTTTAGCGGAAGCGCTGAAAGAAAGAGGAACAATTAATCCAGCATCTTCTAAAGAAGAGACGAAAAAAGCTGTCGAGCAGTATATTGAAAAGAAGCAAGGAGATCAAGCGAATAAAGAAATTCTTCCAGAGGATACGGCAAAAGAAGCATCTGATTTCGTGAAAAAGGTAAAAGAGAAAAAGATGGAAGAAAAGGAGAACGTAAAGAAGGCTGAAAAAAATGTTAGCCCTGAGCAAAAGCCGGAACCAAATAAAAAGCAATTGAATGGACAAGTTCCAACTTCCAAGGCAAAGCAAGCTCCATATAAGGGATCTGTGCGATCTGATAAAGTATTAGTGCTACTCGTTGAATTTAGTGATTATAAACATAATAATATTGATCAAACACCAGGTTATATGTATTCGAAAGACTTTAGTAGAGAACATTATCAAAAGATGTTGTTTGGTAATGAGCCTTATACATTATTTGATGGTTCGAAAGTAAAAACATTTAAGCAATATTATGAAGAGCAGTCTGGCGGTAGCTATACGACAGACGGATATGTAACGGAGTGGCTAACTGTTCCAGGAAAAGCATCTGATTATGGAGCTGATGGTAGTAGTGGTCACGATAATAAAGGTCCAAAAGGTGCACGTGATTTAGTGAAGGAAGCTTTACATGCAGCTGCTGAGAAAGGGTTAGACTTATCTCAGTTTGATCAATTCGATAGATATGATACAAATGGCGATGGGAATCAAAATGAACCTGATGGTGTAATTGATCATTTAATGGTAATTCATTCTGGTGTTGGTCAAGAAGCTGGTGGCGGTAAATTAGGTGATGATGCAATTTGGTCACATCGTTCAAAATTAGCTACAGATCCAGTAGCGATTGAAGGGACAAAATCAAAGGTAGATTACTTTGGTGGAAAAGTAGCAGCGCATGATTACACAATTGAACCAGAAGATGGCGCTGTAGGTGTGTTTGCACATGAATTTGGACATGACCTTGGTTTACCAGATGAATATGATACGAAATATACTGGAGCTGGGTCACCTGTTGAAGCTTGGTCATTAATGAGTGGAGGCAGTTGGACAGGAAAAATTGCAGGAACAGAGCCGACTAGTTTTTCACCACAAAATAAAGACTTCTTACAAAAGAATATGGGTGGCAACTGGGCAAAAATTTTAGAAGTAGATTACGATAAAATTAAGCGTGGTGTAGGAATTCCTACATATATTGATCAAAGTGTTACGAAATCAAATCGTCCAGGTGTTGTACGTGTTAATTTGCCAGGTAAGAGTGTTGAAACGATTAAACCTGAGTTTGGAAAGCATGCATATTATAGTACAAGAGGAGATGATATGCACACAACACTAGAGACACCATTCTTTGATTTAACAAAAGGAACACATGCAAAATTCGATTATAAAGCAAATTATGAGTTAGAAGCAGAGTGCGATTTTGTTGAAGTACATGCAGTAACAGAAGATGGAACAAAAACATTAATTGATAGACTTGGAGAAAAAGTAGTACAAGGAGATAAAGATACAACAGATGGGAAATGGATTGATAAATCATACGATTTAAGTCAATTTAAAGGGAAGAAAGTGAAACTACAATTCGACTACATTACAGATCCAGCTGTAACATATAAAGGTTTCGCGATGGATAATGTAAGTGTAACTGTTGATGGACAAGGTGTATTTTCTGATGATGCAGAAGGACAGTCAAAAATGCAGTTAAATGGATTCGTTGTTTCTGATGGGACAGAGAAGAAAGCTCATTATTATTATTTAGAGTGGAGAAACTACGCTGGATCAGATAATGGATTAAAAGCAGGAAGAGGTCCGGTATACAATACAGGTCTTGTCGTTTGGTATGCAGATGATAGTTTCAAAGATAACTGGGTTGGAGTGCATCCAGGTGAAGGCTTCCTTGGGGTTGTAGACTCTCATCCAGAAGCGTTTGTTGGTAACTTGAACGGGAAACCAGCGTACGGTAATACAGGCATGCAAATTGCAGACGCTGCATTTTCATTTGATCAAACACCAGCATGGAGTGTAAATTCATTAACACGTGGACAGTTTAATTATGCTGGATTACAAGGTGTTACAACATTTGATGATTCAAAAGTATACAGTAACAAGCAAATTGCTGATGCAGGACGAAAAGTGCCAAATCTTGGTCTTAAATTCCAAGTTGTTGGACAAGCAGAGGATAAGTCTGCAGGTGCGGTTTGGATTAAGCGTTAATAAAATAAAAGCACATTCTTCATATGAAGAATGTGCTTTTTAATTTGTACAGTAAGTTATTATTTTAGCTTATGTAATACAAGTGTCTGTTCATATGTAGTGTATCAAATTATATGGGGAAAGGAAATATTTCCGAGGAAATTGTCGAAGTATCGTCGGTATTTATTCAGTTTCTTTTTTAAAGGGAGAAAGTAGTATTGCTTTTATACATAAGTTTATTTACAGTATTACTTGGTTATACGCAGAAGTAATGTATATTAGGCGAAAAAAGAGCTCTATTCGATAGAGCTTTTTTTTGTGAGTAGAAAGGAGAAGTTATAAATGAAAGAAACAATTGTATGCCCACAGTGTGAAGGAAATATTACTGCACAACATATTATCGACATCCCACATCTTTTTTCATTAAGGTGTCCACATTGTAAGGTGAAGCTGAAAGAAATAAGGATAACGCCATGTTTAATATTAGCGGCAATTTGTATAATCCCACTGTTTATTATGATTGGTGAGAGCATTAAAGAATTGCTAGGAAAATATTTTTCTATTATAGACAATGTACCAACCGTACTTATTTTCTTCTTATTTTGTTATCCGTTGTATTATTTCTATGAAAAATATAATGCTAGCTTATTTATTAAGTATGGTTTATTGAAAGTGAAAAATTGAACAGGAGCTTATCATTATGTTGTGGAAAATTTATTTAGTAATTGTAGCGATATTAGCTATTGCTTCATTAATAAGAGGGATGTTTCAAACACCAATTCAAAAGTTTGATTTTGTAGTATCCATTATTACGTGGATAGGGCTATTTGGTTTTGTCTTCGATGTAGAAATATTAACCTCAATCGTTTGGAAATGCATCTTCGTGTTTAGCATTATTTGGACTTTGAGTGCCGTTTTTGTTTTACGTTTATATGAAGAGAAGGATGAACCGCTACCTTTTATATTCAAATTAATTGGTGTGATTCCAACTTTGCCGTTATATTATGGGTTATATCAATATGCATTTTAAAAAAAGACAATGGTGGAATTAACCCATCATTGTCTTTTTTACTTTGCTTCTTACGTAAATCATACCGGCAAATGTTAATAAGAATGCAGTTCCGATAACGAAGCTGACACTAGGTGATGCCCCGATTGCTCCAACTGTAAAGGAACCAGCAACAACTCCTAATGAGAAGAATGCATAAAATAATCCGAAGGCTTTCCCGCGATTATCATCTGTCGTATTTTCAACAAGTAATGCATTTATCGATGGGAAAAGGATAGCGAATCCAATGCCATAAATCATCATAACGATAAAGAGCATGCCTTTTGTTGCGAATAATCCAAGTAAAGATAACGCTAATGCCATTACTGCAATACCAATTAGCATTAGTTTTGAACGATTAAATCGATCGTAAATACGATTTGTTGGAAGTAAGAAGAAGAGGATAGCGGTAATTCCGAATACACTTAGCATCATACCTGTTGTAGATGCTTTAAGTACTAACGCCTCAACTTTTACTGGTAACATATATGTGACAATTCCTTGTGAAAACATTAGAGTGAAAGCACCAATATATGCCTGTAATAACGGTTCTGATTTCAATAGTTCAAACATATCTTCTTTGTTCATCATTTGTGTTCTTGATGTATCTTTTCTTGACACGTTATTTGGTAAGAAGAAAAGAGATACGATTGTACCAAGAACCATTAAAATAGAAATAGTAATGAAAACCCATTCTATTCCAGCTGTCGCTTTCATAATGCCACTGAAAGCAGGACCTACGATAGCCGCTGTTCCAACAGCAGCACCAGATAGAGCCATTGCCTTACCTTGCTTTGCTGAATTTGTTTGTTTTGATAAAAATGTAAAGGCAGCAGGAATTAAAAATCCGTCACTAAAACCGTGCATAAAGCGCACAACTAATAGTTGTTCACCACTTTGAACAACGGTATATAACAAGACTATGAAACTCGTAAATCCCATGCTTATATAAAGTATTTTTTTTGCACCAAATTTATCGACAGCGGCTCCAGCAATAATATTACCAATCATATTAGCAAATGAATACATACCGACAACTAGCCCAATAATAAGAGGAGTTCCTCCAAGGCTTTGAGCGAACGTACTCATAATAGGTAATTGTGAAAATGTATCTAAAAAAGCTACGATAACAATAAAGTAAATAAAATATTTCAAGCGATATTCACCTCTCCTATGCTATTATGGCATACTGCTAATTTCAACTGCAATGAAATTGAATTAACAGATGTGGAAAAAAGTACAAAGTGACAAAATATTGAACGTTATTTGTTAAAATTTAGTGGAAATGAGATTGTTTTTTTGAAATATATGGATAGAAGTATTATAATAGATTTGTAAACTTCACCAGGTTAAGTATATACATAGAGAGGGATGTTTAAAATGAAAGCATTACTTTGGCATAATCAACGTGATGTACGAGTAGAAGAAGTACCAGAACCAACTGTACGACCAGGAGCAGTAAAAATTAAAGTTAAATGGTGTGGTATTTGCGGGACAGACTTGCATGAATATTTAGCAGGGCCAATTTTTATTCCGACAGAAGAGCACCCATTAACACATGTAAAAGCACCGGTTATTTTAGGTCATGAATTTAGTGGTGAGGTAGTTGAAATTGGTGAAGGTGTTACATCTCATAAAGTGGGAGACCGCGTTGTTGTAGAACCAATTTATTCTTGTGGTAAATGTGAAGCTTGTAAACATGGACATTACAATGTTTGTGAACAGCTTGTTTTCCACGGTCTTGGTGGAGACGGCGGTGGCTTCTCTGAATATACAGTAGTACCAGAAGATATGGTTCATCATATTCCAGATGAAATGACGTATGAACAAGGTGCACTTGTAGAACCAGCAGCAGTAGCAGTTCATGCAGTACGTCAAAGTAAATTAAAAGAAGGGGAAGCTGTAGCAGTATTTGGTTGTGGTCCAATTGGACTTCTTGTTATCCAAGCAGCTAAAGCAGCAGGAGCAACTCCTGTTATCGCAGTTGAACTTTCTAAAGAACGTCAAGAGTTAGCAAAATTAGCAGGTGCGGATTACGTATTAAATCCAGCAACTCAAGATGTATTAGCAGAAATTCGTAACTTAACAAACGGTTTAGGTGTAAATGTTAGCTTCGAAGTAACAGGTGTTGAAGTTGTACTACGTCAAGCAATTGAAAGTACAAGTTTCGAAGGACAAACAGTAATTGTTAGCGTATGGGAAAAAGATGCAACAATTACTCCGAACAACCTTGTATTAAAAGAAAAAGAAGTTATCGGTATTCTTGGATACCGTCACATCTTCCCATCTGTTATTAAATTAATTAGCTCTGGTCAAATTCAAGCAGAGAAATTAATTACGAAAAAAATTACAGTGGATCAAGTTGTTGAAGAAGGATTTGAAGCACTTGTAAAAGATAAAACACAAGTGAAAATTCTTGTTTCACCCAAATAATAAAGAATTGAAAAAAGTAGTCCTTTTCTAGAAATAGAAGAAGGCTACTTTTTTTCTATACGGAAAGGTGATAGACTTTCCTTTGACTAAATGTACTTTTGGTTGGGAGGGAAAGTTGAATGCTTTCATTTTTTTTAACATTGAAACGTATGCTAAGAGCCTGTTTACGAGCGTGGAAGGATAAAGAATTTCAAGTTTTATTCGTATTAACAATTTTGACTTTAATATCGGGTACAATCTTTTATAGCACAGTGGAGGGATTACGTATCCTTGATGCTTTATATTTTAGTGTTGTGACACTGACAACTGTAGGCGATAAAGATTTTAGTCCTCAAACTGATTTTGGAAAGATATTTACGATACTATACATATTTATCGGGATTGGATTAGTGTTTGGATTTATTCATAAGTTGGCGGTTAATGTGCAACTACCAAGTATATTATCGAATAGAAAAAAAGAGTAAAGCATGTAATTGCTTTACTCTTTTTTTACATTAGTTTAGACAAGTATTTGCAGTAGCTTAACAATACTTTATTACAATGTAAGTGCATTCATTCATTATATTCACTATGTATAAAGTTATAATGATATGAACATTTGCATATTTTAATTTAGTAATAGAAATTTTATGAAAGGTGGGATATTCTAGTCATAGGTTAACCAGACGACATCATAGGATCCTAGCAAAATGTTTACAATAATTCAATTATAAAATGGAGGATTTCAGATGAAAAAGAAAGTTCTTGCTTTAGCAGCAGCTATTACGTTAGTAGCACCGTTACAAAGTGTTGCGTTTGCTCATGAAAACGATGGAGGACAGAGAGTAGGCGTTATTCCGCGCTGGTCTGCTGAAGATAAACATAAAGAAGGCGTAAACTCTCATTTATGGATTGTAAACCGTGCAATGGATATTATGTCTCGTAATACAACACTTGTAAAACAAGAGCGAGTTGCACTATTAAATGAATGGCGTACGGAGTTAGAGAATGGTATTTATGCTGCTGACTATGAAAATCCTTATTATGATAATAGCACATTTGCTTCACACTTCTATGACCCTGATAACGGGAAAACGTATATTCCATATGCAAAGCAGGCGAAGGAAACTGGAGCTAAATATTTTAAATTAGCTGGTGAGTCATACAAAAATAAAGATATGAAACAAGCATTCTTCTATTTAGGATTATCACTTCATTATTTAGGGGATGTAAACCAACCGATGCATGCGGCAAACTTTACAAATCTTTCGTATCCACAAGGGTTCCATTCTAAATATGAAAACTTTGTAGATACGATAAAAGATAATTACAAAGTAACGGATGGAAATGGATATTGGAACTGGAAAGGTACAAATCCAGAAGATTGGATTCATGGAGCGGCAGTAGTTGCGAAACAGGATTACGCTGGCATTGTAAATGATAATACGAAAGATTGGTTCGTGAGAGCTGCTGTATCGCAAGATTATGCAGATAAATGGCGCGCTGAAGTTACACCAATGACAGGTAAGCGTTTAATGGATGCACAACGTGTTACTGCTGGATACATCCAGCTTTGGTTTGATACGTACGGAAATCGTTAAGTATTTAAAAAAGGTCAAATCTCAGAATAGAGTATTTGGCCTTTTTATCACTACACACATGGAGGTATGAAACGTGAAAAGTAAATTGCTAAAAGGTGTACTTAGCTTTGGAATTGGTTTAGGAGCTTTATATAGTGGATCTTCAGCTCAAGCAGAAACGCCTACAAATCAAAATAATACATTAAAAGTAATGACGCATAACGTGTACATGCTATCAACAAACTTATATCCGAATTGGGGACAAAGTGAGCGTGCTGATTTAATTGGAGCGGCAGATTATATAAAGAATCAGGACGTTGTTATATTAAATGAAGTGTTTGATAATAGCGCCTCAGATCGTTTGTTAGGAAATTTGAAGAGAGAATATCCAAATCAAACGGCGGTATTAGGTCGTAGTAGTGGAAACGAATGGGATAAAACATTAGGGAACTATTCATCTTCGACTCCTGAAGATGGGGGCGTTGCGATTGTGAGTAAATGGCCAATCGTTGAAAAAATTCAATATGTATTCGAAAAAGGCTGCGGACCAGATAATTTATCAAATAAAGGATTTGTATACACGAAAATTAAGAAAAATGATAGTTTTGTTCATGTAATTGGGACTCATTTACAAGCTGAAGATAGTATGTGTGGAAAAACTTCACCTGCATCTGTACGTACAAAACAGCTACAAGAAATTCAAGATTTTATTAAAAATAAAAATATACCAAATAACGAGTATGTGTTAATTGGTGGAGATATGAACGTAAATAAAATAAACGCTGAGAATAATAGTGATTCAGAGTATGCATCTATGTTTAAAACATTACATGCTTCTATTCCATCTTATACTGGACATACAGCGACTTGGGATGCGACGACAAACAGTATTGCGAAATACAATTTCCCCGATAGCCCTGCCGAGCATTTAGATTATATTATTGCAAGTAAAGATCATGCAAACCCATCGCATATAGAAAATAAAGTGTTACAGCCGAAATCTCCACAATGGACTGTTACATCATGGTTTAAAAAATATACGTATAATGATTACTCTGATCATTATCCAGTAGAGGCTACTATTTCTATGAAGTAGTCAAAAAAGTTTCTTCGTAAAGAAGAAACTTTTTTTATTTGCAAACAGGAAAATCACTCTTTCTTTCCAATATGTATAAGACATATATAGAAGAGGAGCGAAAAATGTGGATCGAGGAATTTTTAAAGAAGTTCCATTACCGTGTGCATTTTTAGATGAAGTAGCTTTAGAAAGAAATATTCAATCGGTTATTGAACTAAGTGGCGATAAAAAGATTCGAATAGCGAGTAAATCATTACGATCCGTTCCAATTATGAAACGGATTTTAGCTGCAAACAACCGATTTCAAGGTATTATGTGTTTTTCACCTAGAGAGGCTTTGTTTTTAATTGAACAAGGATTTAATGATTTATTATTAGGATATCCAGCTTATGATGACAGGGCTTTATATGAAATTAGTTTGCTAACAAAGAAAGGGCTTATTATAACTTGTATGGTGGACTGTGAAGACCATATTGTTTATTTAGAAAAAATTGCTGAGAAGTCTAAAGGGTGTTTTCGTGTTTGTTTGGATATTGATATGAGTAGCCGTTTTTTTCAATTTCATTTTGGTGTAAAAAGATCCCCGGTAAAAGATGTGCGGAGCGCTCTGGAAATAGTAGAAAAAGTGAAGGACTCATCATTTTTAATACTAGATGGTGTAATGGGATATGAAGCTCAAATTGCTGGGGTTGGAGATTATATACCGAATCAATGGATAAAAAGTAAAGTAATTTCTTATTTAAAGAAGAAATCAGTGTTAGAAGTTAAAGAAAGAAGAGGACGTATCGTGAAAGAAATACAAAACCTTGGTATTGAACTTAGGTTTGTAAATGGGGGTGGAACAGGAAGTATAAAAACAACTGAGCAAGATAACTCAGTTTCAGAGATTACAGTAGGTTCTGCTTTTTATGCCCCTAGACTGTTTGACTATTATAAAGAAGTACAATTTCATCCAGCTGTCGGATTTGCTTTACCAGTTGTACGTAAACCAGCTCCGTTTATCTATACTTGCCTAGGTGGTGGATATATTGCTTCAGGCGCAGTTGGTAAAGATAAAGAGCCTGAGGTTTGGAGACCAGATGGTGCAAAACTATTAGATTTAGAAGGTGCTGGTGAAGTACAAACTCCCGTTCATTATAACGGTGAGGAGCGAGTGAATATAGGAGATTCTATATTGTTTCGTCATAGTAAAGCTGGAGAATTATGTGAGCGTTTTCCAATTCTGTATCGTGTGAAACAAGGGAAGATTATTGGGGAGTATTCAACATATCGGGGGGATGGCCAATGCTTTCTATAGAGGGGAAAAAATGGAGAAATTGGACAGGGAATGTAGAAGGAACGCCGCATTATACGATGTATCCAGAAACTATACAAGATGTAGTAGAAGTTGTAGAGCTTGCACAAAAAAAAGGGAAGAAAATTCGTGTTGTCGGTTCAGGGCATTCGTTTACGCCTCTCGTGCAAACAGAAGAAATTTTAGTTTCTTTAGACGAATTGAAGGGCATTGTGAATATTGATGCGGAGAAGATGGTTGCCGAAGTATGGGCAGGAACAAAGCTACATGACCTAGGGAAGTTACTTGAAGAAAAAGGTTATGCACAAGAAAATTTAGGGGATATTGATTCACAATCTATTGCAGGAGCAATTAGTACGGGGACGCATGGGACGGGTGTTAACTTTGGGAGTTTATCAACACAAGTTATAGAGATTACGACAGTTTTATCAACAGGTGAGAGTATAGTTTGTTCAGAAACCGAGAACTTCGAATATTGGAAAGCATTTCAGTTATCGCTTGGAATGCTAGGTATCATCGTAAAGATAAAATTAAAGATTATCCCATCATATTCGCTCGTTTATGAAAGCGAAAAACAGTCACTATCTACTGTAATGAACAAGCTAGAAGAATATAAGAAGAATCGTCATTTTGAGTTTTTTGTTTTTCCTTATTCAAATGAAGTACAGGTGAAGTTTACAAATGAAACAACGAGTAAAGGAACTGATTTAAAATGGCATAAACTAAAGGTGGAGTTACTTGAAAATAGGATGTTCTCTTTGTTATCTAAAGGGTGCAAATGGTTTCCTTCCATAAGTAAAGGAGTAAGTCGATTATCAGCTAAGGCTGCACCAAACACAAAAATAATTGGCCCAAGCTATGAAGTGTTCGCTACATCACGTACGGTTCCATTTTATGAAATGGAGTACAGTGTCCCTTCAAAGCATATGAGAGCTGTTGTAGAAGAAATTTCAAGTCTTATTGAAAAGAAAAAGTATAAGGTGCACTTCCCGATTGAATGTCGCTACGTGAAAGGTGATGATATATGGCTTAGTCCAGCGTATGGAAGGGACTCGGCATATATCGCCGTTCATATGTATAAAGGTATGAAGTATGCCGCTTATTTTGGTGAAGTGGAGAAAATTTTTCTGAAATATGAAGGTCGTCCACATTGGGGGAAAATGCATACGTTAACATACGAAAAGCTACAAAACATATATCCAGAATTGCATTCGTTTCTAAAAATGAGGAAGTCGCTAGATGAAACAGGAATGTTTTTAAACCCTTATACAGAAAAGTTATTTACGATTATGAAAAAAAGCTGACAAAATATTACTTGTCAGCTTTTTTTAGTATAATCGCATTTCTTGTTTGACTAATATGCTCGTAGAATAGTAACTTATCACGGCTAAATACATGTAAGAAAACATGAATAATAAATATGCCGTTAATTACGAATTGGAATAACAGTATAACTAGTAATACTAAAGGCTCTGTAAAATTTAAGATAGAGCTACTAGAAAGAATATAATTGATTCCACCTAAAACGAAATAGAATATACCGTAACGGATGAATAGTTCCTTCATCGTAATACGATCTGATTTTCCTTTAATGTAAATACGAAGCAACGCTTTTCCTATCGTTCTTCCATTTGTAAAGTATGGAATGATAATAAAGTAAATAAAGATTGAACATGTAATGAAAAGGAGTTCGTATACATTTGTGTAAGATTGGATATTAGAAATAAATAGAGAGTTTCCTTTATTTTTAATGACAGGAACGACGATAGATAAGAACAGCCAATCAATTTGCATAGCGATAAGACGACGAACGAATCCAACTGGTTTCGTTTCTAAATCAATATGACTATCTAATTCGCTTGTTTTCGGAAGGAAGTACGTAAATATTGGTGCAATGATAAAACCAATTACGCCGCCTAATGTGTTTAAAAATAGATCATCGATATCGAATAAGCGATATGCACAATTGTATATACCGTATAGTCCAGTTACCTGTGTCAGTTCGAAAAATAGTGAAAGACAAAAAGAAATACAAACTGTTTGTAAGAAACTACGTCGGAAATAATAACGTAAATAAACACCGAATGGAACGGTTAATAGAACGTTAAATGCTACTTGTAAGAACGCAGATTCTTTTAATAGATAGAAATAAGTAGCTGGTTTCGTTAAAATTGCCGAAGTATGATTACTAATTTCTTGTATGAAATAAAATGGTGATAGTTGCATGTGCTGCGTATTAGCCGGTTGTAGGCTACAAGTATCATATGTTTGTGGTAACGGCAAAATCACAAGAAAATAGGCATTTAATAAGTAAAGTAATAATGAGTACAAAATAAATGAACGCCATTTATTTAAATAACCATACTTTCGGTAGTTAAATATTAAAAAAGGTATTAAGAGAAACATTGCTAAAAAAGGAAATAAAATAAATGCTGTTTTTACTGGAAATAAATATGCAGTCAAAATGAGGCTCCTTTCAATGAAAATTCGTTTATCATTATAACGTTAAAAGAACCTTAAAACAAAATTAAAATATTTTGAAATAGAAAAAATTATAAATTTTAATGGAATTAAGTTATACTAAATTTAATATAAGGATATTGTGATTATTATAAGTTGAGAGAGGGTACAAGATATGCGATATGAGCTTTTTTCTGTAAGTGGGGATCATATTACAACTTTTGAAAGTGTGTGGCGTTTTCAAGAGGGAGAACAGGTTTTTGTTCATGATGATCAAACAAAACGAAATTTTATTATTATCCGCCTAACGCATGATGTATTTCAACAAAATAAACATGTTATTCGTTTGTATTGTCAAGAAAAGAAAGTTTATAAATAAGGGAAGCCCTCTTACTGGATGAGAAAAGGTAAGAGGGTTTTATCATTTTATATTAGGAAAAGCTCCTTAGGAATATCGAGTGAAGTTTAATGCATATAAGTAGCATTGGATGTGGAAGAAAGGATATAGTTTTGCATTTTGTGCTTCCAAGTTTCATTTTCGTTTCTTTGAGAAAGCCACGCATGGTAATCTTGTTGTGTTTTCCATAACATACGGACCATATATTTTGCTCCATCATCTGTACGATGCATATGTGAAAATTCTATGTTAATAAAACCATTTTTTCCAGTTGATGGATAATGTTGTTTAAGTGAATATAGTAAATCATTCTCATAGCCATATTTAATATGAATTAGTTTAGTAACAATAAACATAGGAACACCTCTTTTATAATAGTAGTAAAGAAGACGGATTTTTATTAGTAGGAACATAATTAATATTATACTATTCTGAAAATTTAAAGTAAATAAGGCACTTCAACTTAATAGAAGTATAAAAAAGCGAGCCATCTTAGTGTAGTAGAATGACTCGCTTTAAATTTGTAAGTTTACTTTATAAGAAAATGATAGTAAGTACTCCTACGATAATACAATAGAAAGAGAAATATTTTAAATTTCCTTTTGCCATAATGTTCATAAACCATTTTAATGAAATATATGTCATGATAAATGTTGCTATAAACGCAACGATATATGGTACAAATAATGTGTCTAAATTAGGATCTTTAGCAATATCTGTAATACTTAGCAATAACCCACCTAAGCTAACAGGAATATATAGTAAGAATGAGAAGCGAAGAGCGGTCTCTTGCTTCATACCGAGTAACATCGCTGCTACAATTGTAGCGCCAGATCGGCTAATTCCAGGGATAAGTGCACAAGCTTGAGCTAATCCGATAATGATTGCATCTTTCATAGAAAGGTCACCATCATTTTTACGCCCGCGTAAGTTTCTAATAATCCAAAGACCGACAGCGGTAATAAGAAGGGAAATCCCAACCATTTTCACGCCTTTTAAGTACTGGTCGATATAATCTTTAAATAAAACGCCAATTACACCTGCTGGAATAGTTGCAATGACAAGGTAAATAATGAAGAAGAAATCTGATTTTGCATCTTCTGCTCTTGTAAATATATAAGATAGACCATTCTTTGTTAGACGAATTAAATCATTTCTATAAATAAGTAATACAGCTAGTAATGAAGCTGAATTAACAAGTAGTTCAAAGCTAAATCCTTCTATTTTTAGTCCTAGCAAATGTTGTGCTAAAACGAGGTGACCACTTGAAGAAATCGGAATTGGTTCTGTTAGTCCTTGGAACAGACCAAGAATTAAGTATTTTAAAATGTAGTAAAATTGTTCCATAACATCCTCCTTGTAAATTAATTTAAAGAAACAACTTTTCCATTATAACAAAGATATAGATGAAGATTGAGAAGAAATAAATATTCGAAATATAATAAAAACCCCTTATAGCGATATAAGGGGTTTTTATTGTTAATGAGAAGATACTGTTTCTTGAAGACCATTAGTCAATTGAACATCGACTTTTTCAGCATCATGAATATGGTTCATAATAGTAGTATTTAATTTTTGGAACATTTGTTGAGTGTTTGCAAATTCTCTTAATATATCATCATTACAAGATTTTTGGTTTTCAATTGCTTGAATAACGTTTGTAGCACCATTTTGTAACGTTTGAATCATAATTAAAATATTTTCGATTCTAGCGTTTGTATCGGCACTCATTTCTACACCTTCATCAACTAAATGTAAATTATCTTTTGTATTTTCGTATGCTTTTTCAATTTCTTCTTGAATTTTTTTCGTTAAGTTGCCGATATTTTTTGTACTCTCTGCCGTACTTTCTGCTAGTTTTCTTACTTCATTGGCAACAACTGCGAAACCTTTACCGTGCTCTCCAGCACGTGCAGCTTCAATACTTGCGTTTAGCGCAAGTAAATTTGTTTGTGCTGCAATGTTTTGAATGACTTCTACAATTTGCTCGATTTCTTTTGAGCGTTCACTTAAATGATTCATACTGTTAGATGTGCGCTGAGATTGTTCACCTAATTTATTAATTACAATAAGTAAACGGTGAACAGATTCTTTTCCTTCATTAGAGCAGTCAATAATCTCTTCAATAGACTGAATTAAGCTTTGTTCTTTTTGTAACATTTCACTATTTAATTCATTAGAATTTGTTGTACGTGTTGAAACATTTTCAAAACACGAGTTTAATTGCTGAATTAAATTTTGGAGTGTATGGTGCTGGTTATTTACAAGTTGATGCTCTTGAATGACGTTTTGCACACGGTCATGGATAGAAGAAATCATATTTTGTTTTTCAATGTCTTTTTGTTTTAATTCAGCCTCTAATTCTTTTATACGATCTTCTAATTGATCAATTTTATGTTGGAGTGATTTCTTTTGAGTAAACATGTATTTATTTCAACCGCCTTTGGAAGTTATATTTTCTCTATATTTGGATTTTAGCATCTTTTATAATTTTTAAATATAGGAATTGTTAAATATTTAAGAATCTATTACAGTTTATTTATAATTCCCTATTTTTTGTCATGAAAAATAAACTGTATTTAATAGTATTGTAAACAAACTGTAAAATAAATCATGTATAACTGTATAAGAAGGGAGTCGGATTATGAACTATTTTAAGCGAATCAGTAGTCTAGTATTAGCAGGAATTATCGGTCTTTCTAGTACAGTCGCTGTAAAAGCAGAGTCAAACGACGAGAAACTTAACAACATGCAACAGCAATTGCAGCAAAACGATGCAGATATGCAGAAGAAAGAGCAAGAGAAGCAAGCTGTTAGTAAAGAGATTCAAGGTATTGAAAACGAACTACATAACTTAAATAATACAATTGCAAAAAATAAAGAGGATCAAGCTGCTATTCAACGTAAAATCGATGAAACGCATAAGCAGATTGAGCAAAAAAAGAATGAAATTGTCGTTTTAGAGGATAAAGTCCTTGCTCGTAAGGATATTATGAGAAAACGTATGGTTTCTGTTCAAAACAGTTCAAATACAAGTTTAGTAGTAGAAGTTGTTGTAGAGTCAAAAAACTTTGCAGATTTCTTACAACGTATGAATGCAGTTTCTACTATTTTAGAAGCTGATAAAGAAATTTTACGTCTACAAGAACAAGATCTTCGTCAAATTGAAGAAGATAAGAAAACAATTGACGAAAAAGAAGCATCTTTAGTAGTAGACAAACAAAAATTAGCAAAAGCGCAAGCTGATTTGCAGGATAACTTGAAAAAGCGTCAAGATAACTTACAAGCAGTTCAAGCTAAATATAACCAGATTGCAAGCCAACTTAATTTAGCAGCAGAAGAAAAAGCTAAAATTGAGTCAAATATGAAGGCAGTACAAGAAACGATTGCTCGTGAGCAAGAAGCAGCAAGAATTGCAGCAGAAGAGCGTGCGAAAGCAGAAGCGGCTGCAAAGGCTGAGCAAGAAGCTTTAGTGAAAGCACAAGCAGAAATTGCTGAAAAACAAAAGCAAGAGAAAGCTAATAAACCAGCTGAACCTGTTGCGAATAATAATTCGAAGGTAGAACCTGCACAACCTTCGAAGCCAACTGCTGGTGGAAGAGAAATATATGTACATGCAACAGCTTATACAGCAGATCCAGCTGAAAATGGCTATGCGCCAGGACAACAAGTTTATTCTGCATGGGGAGGCTATAATCTAACTGCAAACCCAGGAATGAAATTAATTGCTGTAGATCCAAGTGTTATTCCATTAGGTTCTACTGTATATGTTGAAGGTTATGGACAAGCAATTGCAGCAGACACTGGTGGCGCAATTAAAGGTCACAAAATCGATGTTTTAATGCCTGATAAAGCTTCATCTAGTAATTGGGGCAGAAAAAATGTTAAAGTTACAATTTTAAACTAACACGTAATCCAACTTTACAATACGTAAAGTTGGATTTTTTTGTAAAAATAATGTTAAGTTGAGTTTACATTTTGTTAAGGATAGCATACAATAATGGTGAGAGGTGGTAAAATTGACCATTTTAAATAGAGTGAAAGAATTAAGGGCTCGCTTCAATTTTTCGCAAAGTGTATTAGCAGAAAAGGTTGGAGTGACGAGACAAACAATTGCTGCAATTGAAAAAGGGGATTACGTTCCTTCGTTATTATTGGCACTTACGATTTGTGATGTGTTCCAGTTAAAGATGGAAGATGTGTTTGTTTTAAATAAGGAGGGGAAAGAGGATGAATAGACTTGTATTTTCTTATATGCTAAATGTACTTTTAATGGTATTAGCAGGTTGGGCTTTTATTGAGTTGTATTATTTTACTATTGAAGTCGCTAATTTTATTCAAACGAAGAGAGTACCATTTGAAGTTTCAATAAGTTTAATACCGCTCGGATTACTTTTAACATTTGGTATTGTATCGACGGTTATTTATAAAATTCAAAAGAAAAAATATAAAGAGCTCTCGTATTGGATGTTTCCACTATTATTTCCTCAAGAAGATGAGCGTGAAAAGGCTTGTCGTACTACATTTATGTCATTATGGTATGTGTTGCCTTGTGCGGTTGGTTTTTTAACTCTTTCTCCAATTGTTATTCTATATGTTCCTGCATATCCGATATATATTGCATTTAGTATCTTCTTTATTCAGATGACGATTTTTCACGTGTCTTTATATCGAAATAAAATTGCTTAAAAAGAAACCTTCTTGCATCGGCAAGAAGGTTTCTTTTCAGCTTATACTTGTACATATAGCAATATTATTTTATCATTTTATATAGAGTAAGATTTTGTAAGGGAAAGGAATTGTATATGAATAAGCAAAGAATTTATAGTATAGTAGCAATCCTTCTATTTGTTGTAGGTGGGTTTTTAATTGGAAAGCCATTTTATGATGGATATAAGGCTGAAAAGAAACAGACTGAAAATGTGCAAGCTGTTCAAAAGATGGATTATGAAAAGCATGAGACAGAATTTGTAGATGCGTCAAAAATTAATCAACCAGACTTGGCAGAAGTAGCGAATGCATCGTTAGATAAAAAACAAGTAATCGGTCGTATTTCGATTCCAAGTGTTTCATTAGAAATTCCTGTTTTAAAATCTTCTACTGAGAAAAACCTGTTATCAGGTGCAGCGACAGTAAAAGAAAATCAAGTAATGGGAAAAGGGAATTACGCACTAGCAGGGCATAACATGTCTAAAAAAGGTGTTTTATTTAGTGATATAGCATCTTTGAAAAAAGGCGATAAAATTTATTTATATGATAATGAAAATGAATATGAGTACGCTGTTACTGGTGTATCTGAAGTAACTCCGGATAAATGGGAAGTTGTAGAAGATCATGGGAAAGATGAGATAACGCTTATTACATGTGTATCTGTAAAAGATAATTCTAAGCGTTATGTTGTAGCTGGTGATTTAGTAGGAACAAAGGCGAAGAAATAAAAAAGAAGGTCAACTCTTTAAAGGGTTGACCTTCTTTTTTACTATTGTTGAGAAATAATAGAATATTTTAGTTTGTATTTAAAAATCCTTCTATTTATGTATAATAAAGTTAGAATTCTGGATTTTGGGAGGAACAAGAGTGAGACAACAGGTGAGGAAACTTCTTTTAACAACAAGTATAGCTTTATTGGTAGCTCCAATTTCAGCTTATGCGCATCCAGGACGTACAGATGCGAATGGTGGACATACGTGTCGTACAAACTGTGAAAAATGGGGATTACAGTACGGGGAATATCATTATCACAATAAACCAGCTCCTAGTAGTGGTGTAACGAGTCCAGCTCCTAGCCCAAATAATAATGGTGCTGTAGAAGCTGAAGCACAGCGCAATGCTGAAGCTGAAACACAACGTGCTGTAGAAGCACAGCGTAAAGCTGAAGAAGAGAGACAACGTGTAGCTGAGGAACAAAGAAAAGCAGAAGAGGCACGTAAGCAAGAGGAAGCAAAGCGCCAAGTTGATATGGAGAAAGGTCAACTTGAAGGTGAAAAAAATGGAGAGACTGATTTTAAAGCAGGGAAAAATGATGTTCAAGTACATTTAGCTGGAAAATCAGATACATATAAACAAGCATTTACAACTGCTTATACTACTACTTGGTCTTTAGAAGAGCAGAAGAAAACGCATTTTGAAAGAGGAAGAGAACAGGGCTTAGCACAAGAGACGATGGACGATAGTCAAATTACTCTAGAGTTTAAGCCGATCTTTGTAGAAGGTTTCCAAGTGGGAAATAAAGAGAGAACAGAAAAAATTGAAAAAGAGCAAGCTGAACTAGGGGAAAAGGCTGGTAAGGAACTAGCTGAAAAGAATCCTGGAAATAGTGAGAAAGATGTATACGTGAAGGCATATGAAACAGCGTATGAAACAGGCTATAAGTCTACAAAAAAGGCAGTAGAAAAGGCTGGATATAAGTATGCGTTTGAAAACTATGATTTAAAAGTTCCTGCTAAGTATGAAAGAAATGAATTTTTAAAGAAATGGTTTATTGAAGGATTTAAATCGAATAAAAAGGCAGCGGAAATTCGAGAAGAAGGGTATAAAAAGGGAGACAGCTGGTTCTCATTCTTCTATAAGAGTTTCGTACCAAGTGAATATAAAGAACATAAAGAGTTGTATGAGCAAGCAATAGAAAAAGGTAAGAAGGCATAAAAAAGATGAGGAGAAATTCCTCATCTTTTTTTAATCCATCCATTTTACTAGTTTTTTAGAGATTAATAATAAAACACAACCTAAAACAATTGCTACAGCGCCGATAACAGTAAACACTTCAGCATATCCAAGTGAAGTTGTGAAGCTTGCAAGTTGTCCGCCTAAAATGTTGGCGATACCTGAACTTGCTAGCCATACACCCATTAGTAAAGAAGCAAGTTTTACTGGAGCGAGAGAACTAACCATTGATAGTCCGACAGGTGATAAGAATAGCTCACCTAACGTATGGAAAAGATACGTAAAGACGATAAATAGTAAGTTTGCTTTTTCAGTAATGTTATGTTCGTCACTACCTGTTTTTAATGTAGCGATAACAAGTATGATATAACCGATACCGAGTAAGATCATACCAAGTCCCATTTTGGTTGGGATTTTTAAATCCCCGCGCTTGCGAGTTGCAAGTTTTGCCCATAATGCTGAAATGACTGGAGCAAGTAAAATAATAAATAATGGATTGACCGATTGGAACCAAGATGTTGGAACTTCCCATCCGAACACAGAGCGGTCTACAAATTTGTTTGTATATAATGTTAATGAACTACCAGCTTGTTCAAAACCAGCCCAGAAGAAGACAACGAAGCACGTTAAAATGACGATAACTGCGGTACGTTGTTTTTCTTTTTTGGTTAACGGTGTATCTCCTACTGATGGTTGTCCAGCAGCTGTTTGCAAATCGCGAGTTGGTTTTTTACCGATATCACCAAGGAAGCGATTTGATAGTGTTGTAAATAAAATTTGTCCAATGATCATTCCGATTGAAGCGGCTAAGAAACCGTAACGGAATCCGAAATGAACAACGCCATCCACTGTTGTTTTGAATAAATTTTCTGATAAAAATCCGCAAACGAGTGGAGCTAAAAATGACCCGACGTTAATACCCATGTAGAAAATGGTAAATGCACTATCACGTTTTGGATCATTCTCTTCGTATAATTCTCCAACCAGTGTAGAGATATTCGGTTTGAAGAATCCATTACCGATAATAATAAGCGCTAATCCGAGGTATAGGCCTAATTGGTTTTGCAAGGCAAATAGTGTAAGGTTACCGATTGCCATCGTTATACCACCAATTGTGATGGCTTTTCTTCTACCTAGAAAACGGTCTGTTAAGTATCCACCAATCATTGGTGTGAAATAACAGGCTCCAGTATAAAATCCGTAAATGGAGAGTGCCCATGCGGGACTAAACCCAAGACCACCGCTTACTAAAGCTGTCGTTAAATATAATGTTAATAATCCTCGTAATCCATAGTAACTAAATCTTTCCCACATTTCTGTAAAGAAGAGTAAGTATAAACCTGGAGGATGTTTCTTTTTTCTTTGCTGTTTTTTTTCTAGTTGTATCGCTGATTCCATGTTATTTTCCTCCTGACACAAACAAAAACAAGGTTAATAATTTTGTATATTTAATATTTTACTTTATTAACTATTATAAGTCAATGAAGTGTAACTTTAATCATATTGGAAGATTTTATTCCAATATGATTATTAGTTGAACGAATCGGGCCTTTATGGGCAGTTTGATTCCCACTGGATATCCGGTTATTAGCTTAATTATTAGGGGGGAGTCTTACTGCCCGTTAATGCGGGGAAGGGTTGATTTTTCAGAAGAAATTGGAAAAGGGAAATAGCTATAGAATGGGCATTTCTTTTGTGATAGACTATGGACTATGTTTTCTTTGTAAGGAAGCGGATTACCGCGTTTTTTTATGTATGGAATTGATTTCACAAGAGATGAAATTGAAGAAGGAGAAAGAAATGAAATTGTTACAGAAAAAAGAAATTTTACTTATTAGTCTTATGCTATTCTCTATGTTTTTTGGAGCGGGGAATCTTATCTTTCCACCTTTCCTTGGATATGAAGCAGGAGAACACGTGTGGATTGCGCTGTTAGGTTTTATTATATCAGCAACAGGTCTTCCGATATTAGGTGTTATTGCTGTTGCAAAAGCAGGCAGCTTTCAAACGTTAGCGGGTAGAGTACATTCTTCATTTGCAATTATTTTTCCGTGTATTGTGTACTTATTTATTGGACCTGGTCTTGGTATACCACGTGCAGGAAGTTTAGCATTTGAAATGGGACCAGGTCAGTTATTCCCAGAATCAGGTAGTGTAGTTTTACTAGTTTATACGATCGCTTTCTTTAGCTTTGTTTACTGGTTAAGTTTATCGCCATCTAAATTAATGGGCTTATTTGGGAAGGTTTTAACGCCTTTATTATTATGTATGATTGCACTTATTTTTATAAAAACTATGTTTACACCAGTTGGTAGTGTGAAAGAGGTTACTGGAAATTACGGACAAGCTCCTATGTTCCAAGGATTTTTAGATGGATATTTAACGATGGATGCGCTAGCGGCTTTAATCTTTGGTATTGTTATTGCAAATGCTTTACGTGCAAAAGGTATTGAAGATGATCAAGGCTTAGCGAAATATATGAGTATTGCTGGTATTGGAGCAGGTCTTTTATTATCTATTATTTATGTCATCCTCGGATATGTGGGTTCAATTAGCGGTTCGTTAGGTACGTTTAATAATGGGGCGAATGTGTTAGCACAAGTGATGACGACGTTATTTGGACAAGGCGGAGTAGTTTTGTTAGGCCTTATTTTTACTATTGCGTGTTTATGTGTTTCAATTGGACTTGTTACATCTTGTAGTCAGTTTTTTACAAGTGTATTTCCGAAAGTATCGTATAAAGTTTGGGCGTTTATATTGAGCTTTATTAGTATGGTTTTAGCTAATTTAGGGTTAACACAAATTTTAAAAGTTTCAGTACCGATTCTTGGATTTATTTATCCAATTGCATTAACGCTTATTATTTTAGGGTTATTCCATAAATATATTGGGAAGTATGTGTGCATATATCCTGTTACAATTTTGATTGTAGCGGTATTTAGTGCAATCGATATTTTAAATAAAAATGTGATGACGAATCAGTGGACGCCAATATTGAAGTATATTCCGTTTTATACAGAAGGTGTAGGATGGATCATTCCAGCTCTTGTAGGTGTGTGTATTGGTGTAATCGTTAGTATCATGATAAATAAGGACAAATAAGTGAAAGGGTGTTTTCCATAATGGGAAAACACCTTTCTTTTTTTGGAAAAATAGTTTTAAAAATGAATAGACTAAGAGTATGATAAAGATAATTGGTAATATATAGGTTTCGAATGAATGGTGAGGGGGGAGTATATGAAGGAAGATTTGAATAAGAAAATAGAAGCACTCGAAACTGCAATTGAAACGATGCAAGAGGCACTTTTTGAGTTGAAAGCAAAACAAAGGGAAATAGAAGTAGAAAACGCTCAGCAACGTGTTAGTAAGGAAAAGAAAGTATATATCGAAACGATAATAGATGAAAAATTACAAGAAGATGTAGTAAAGATCAAAGAGCCCGTGCAAAAAGTTGAGGAAAAACAAGTAAATATATCTGCTTTTAAACCGGAACCATTCAATATTATTAAGTTTTGCCAAACATGGTTGCCACGTATATTTGTCGGTATTATGCTACTTGGGGTTATTTGGTTATTTAAAGCAGGGGTAGATGCTGGTTTATTAACACCAGCGATACGAATTGTGTTTGGTATCGCCTTATCTATCGGTTTGTATTATATAGGGGATATTCAAATTAAACGAGAGCGGCAAGCGTTAGGGTTAGTATTAGCTGGAGGAAGTATTACAGGTATTGTTTTAACGACGTTTGCGGCACATTATTTATATGGATTTATTCCAGCAAGTATTGCGTTTATCTGTAATATTGTATGGGTTATTTTAGGGATTTATTTAGCGAAAAAGTATCAATCGGAATACCTTACTATCTTCGTAGCGGTCGGAGCTTTCTTCGTTCCGTTCTTGTTAAATAGTACGACTCCGAATCCTTATATTTTCTTTGGATATGAGACGATATTAACACTTAGTTTATTATGGTATGCGTTGAAAAATCGTTATAAGTACTTATATATGATTTCTTATGTTGTTGCTGCCATTGTCCTGTTTGTCTTCTTTGCTGTTATGTCGATATTAGTAGAGAATTTGCAAATACAGTTAACGATTGTATATGGTGTAATTCATTTGCTGTTATTTTGGCATATGTTTTCAGAGAGAGAGTTTATACAAGAAGCAAGAGTAGCGATATTTAGTACAAATGCCGTTTTCTTTATTTTATCTATTGCAAAAATACCTGATTTTACTACGTGGGGATTGGTCATAAGTGCACTCGTGCATACTGTTATGTTTGTACTTGAATATAGGAAGAATAAACAGTCTATATTTGCAAATCTCTTATTTGGTTTTGCAATGGGGTCATTTAGTTTAGCGATTTTATACGAGTACAGTTTAGTGAATGCAGCAATTGTATTATTGTTACAAGGTTTTCTCGGTATGGTTACTTCTATTAAAGCAAAACAACAAATTAAACTGTATGTAAGTGCCACTATTTATGCGATTGGAATGGTACAGACGATTTTTAGCCCGTTTGATCATTTTGTTTCAGCTGGGTTTGTTGCTCATATTATTTTAATAGGTACATTTTATTACTGCATGAAACGAGCGAAAGATGTATTAACGAGTTTTGGAAAATATGTTTATTCTATAGCTCTCTATTGGTTCATGGTCATTGTATTTATTACAATTACTAGAGTTGGCGAAGTTCTTTCTACAGATGGAAGTATAATAAGCGTATCAGTATCGTTATTATGGATGGTATATGCATTATTTGCAGTTTGGCTTGGACGGAATAAAAATATGAATGAAATATTGTATGCTGGCTTAGTTGTTTTAGTAGTAACGATAGGAAAGTTATTCCTTCTAGACTTACCAGAAGTTTCAATGATGATCAGGGCAGTGTTATTCTTAATTGTAGGTAGTATAGGTATCGTCATTTCCAGAATGTTTTTCTCAAAAGAAGAGAAATGAGAAGAAGGCAATCCGCATGTGGATTGCCTTTTCTTTTACTTCTTATTAATCGTTACAGCTTCATTATATTTAGCAGTTGTATTTTGGCGTAGACGAAGTGTTGCTTGTCCAGTTGTATTTGAATCAAGTTGTACGTTCACAATTTTTTCAGCAGAACCAAAGCTGTTTGTTGTGAATGAGAAGGCGCTACTATATCCGAAAGTAGATGGCCAAGTGCCGTTTGTATTTTGGAATTTTGCTACTTGTGTTCCGCCAGTCGTGAAGATACCTAAAGAATAGTTATTATAAGTTGTATTAGGTAATAAGTTGTTTACTTGAATCTTTATTTGGAACACTTCATTGTTTGGTAGAATGCTAGGGCGTGTAATCACATAATCGTTTGCTGTTACGGCGCCGTTATATCCGTATGAACCAGGTTTAAATGTATTTGTATTAAACCATTGGTAACCAGCGTTTGGTGCACTCCAAGGTTCTGGTTGTGGCTCTGTTGATAAGCTTGGTTGTTCAAATGTTTGTAAAGCAGTAGGTGAATCAAGTTGTAAACCGTTTACTTGATCTAAGCTTGTAAATGTCTCTTGTTTCGATAGCCAATTTACGATATTTTCTAGTAAAACAGCATCGTTTTCTTCTTTATAACCATCGTAAGTTTTCTTTGTTTGGCCAGAATCTTCACGAACGTATTTTGGCGTAGCATCTTCAACAGGAGAAGAGTCACCGATAAAGGCAGCTTTTCCAAGTCCTACTTTTGCAATTGCAGCATATGGACCCTCTGCAACGCCACCGCCGTTATAAACACCACTATCAACAGCGTTATTCCATTTTGATGGGTTTTCTGGAAGATAAACAAGTCCTTTTGCTAGTTTTGGATTTGTAATTGCTAGAGTAGAACCAGCATGCATTGCTACCGATGAAACACCTTGTGTAATTCCGAATGATTGTTCAGGCGAAACAATGTTTTTAGCTGAAACATCACCAAGTGCATTGTAACGGAAGCGAATACCAAAATTATTAGATAGCCAATCGGAACTTTCTACTCCTTGCATAGCTTGTGAGTTTGCTTCTTCGTTAGACATTCCTTTTGCGGGATTTTCCCAAGCACCGCGTCTATATCCATTAAATACTTCAGAAGAGTCCCAGCGATTTTTATTACGATCTGCATTATAATGATCGGCAATGAAGAAGATACTGCCGCCATTTTTTACATATTGTAACATTGCATCTTGTTCAGATTTTTTGTAAGGAATATTTGCCTCTGGAACGATAAACACGTTGTAATTTTTTAAGTCTTCGTATGTAATAGGTGTTGATTTACGAAGTTCTTTTACATGATATCCATTTTGGGCAATGCCGTTTCCGAAATCAGAAAAGCCGCCATCAATAACCCAGTCAGCTGTCCCTGCAGTTTGACCGTGCGTATTATCAAATAATACTTTCTTCCCATTGTTTTGATTTACAACCTTTGCAGCAATTTCAGGAGCTGGGTCTACAGAGCTTTCGGCATAAGTAGACGGTATGAACGAACTCCCCATACTAAGTGTAATTGCTGTTGCTAAAGAAAATGTAATCCATTTTTTATTCTTCATAGAAGAATCCCCCTAATAATAAATATATGTGCTTTAATAATGTAATTTATTTTTCTGAAAAAATAAAGACAGAAAACGTAAAAAATATTAAAAAATTGTAAAAATACCGTGAATTTTGTTGAGAAATATTTATGTACACAATAAAAAATCCCTTCCAATTAATAAGGAAGGGATAACTTGTTTAACTAATCTTTGAATTAGGTGTTTCATCAATCTTATGAAACCCTTTCATGTAATACACGATAGCTAAGCCAATAAGCCAAATTGGGCCAACGATTAATGCAATTCGTGTATCTTCTGAATACGCCATTATACATAGTACAAGTGCAAGGAAGCCAAGTGAGAAGTAAGAGCTTAATGGATGTAAAGGCATTTTATACGTTAGCTTGTCTTTTTTCTCAGTTGATAATCCTTTACGGAATTTAATTTGAGCGACTAATATAATTCCCCAGGTCCAAATTGCCCCGAAAGTTGAAATACTAGTTAACCATGTAAACACCTTTGCAGGCACAAGGTAGTTTAATATAACACCAACAAGTAAAACGATAGCCGTTGCTACAATTCCTTGACTTGGAATCCCATTTTTATTTAAACGACCGAATCTTTCAGGAGCTTTCTTTTGTTGTGCCAATGTAAATAGCATACGCCCTGTACTAAATAAACCACCGTTACAAGAAGAAAGTGCAGCTGTTAATACAACAAAGTTAATAATACCTGCTGCTTTTGCAATGCCGATTTGTTGGAATGTTAATACGAATGGACTTCCTTTCTCACCAAGTTCGTTCCATGGATAAATTGCCATCATAACGAATAATGCCCCGACGTAAAAGATTAGGATTCTCCAAAATACGTTATCGATAGCTTTTGCGAGTGTTTTCTTCGGATTTTGAGCTTCACCAGCTGTAACACCAATTAGTTCAACGCCTAAATAAGCGAATAATACCATTTGTAAGGAAAGTAGTAATCCGGAAAATCCATTTGGGAACCAGCCACCATGTGACCAAAGATTTGAAATACCAGTAGCGATACCACCATTTCCGAATCCGAATAAAATAATGCCAGCTCCAACTACTATCATACAGATAATTGTGACAATTTTAATGAGGGCAAACCAAAACTCAAGTTCTCCAAATACTTTTACTGATAAGAAGTTGAAAGCGCTCATTAATAATAGAGCGAGTAGTGCCCAAGTCCAGCGCGGGATATCTGGGAACCAGTACTGCATGTAAATTCCAGCCGCCGTAATTTCAGCCATACAAGTAACAACCCATAAGAACCAGTAGTTCCAACCAGTAATATAGCCAGCAAGTGGGCCGATATAATCATTAGCGTATTTACTAAAAGAACCGGCAACCGGTTGTTCAATTGCCATTTCTCCGAGCGCTCGCATAATGAAAAAAATAACGAGTCCAGCGATCATATAACCTAGTAAGATGGAAGGACCAGCTAGTTTAATAGCAGAAGCAGATCCTAAAAATAGCCCAACTCCAATAGCTGAACCGAGTGACATTAAAGTAATATGTCGTTCTTTTAAACCTCGATTTAAAGTTCCAGATTTGTTTGTGTGCTGCATAAGAAGAATCCCCCTTGTAGAATGAGCTACCTAAATATTTAACTATTTCAAATTATAAAACATTTCTATCTGTTATGCTACAAAAATAATCAAAAAAGAACTGTACTACATCTGAAGTTGTCAGACTTAAACTTAAAATTCTCACTATTAGAGAATATATTGACTCTTCTTTTTATTGATTGTTAAGATTAAGTATTATATTTTCTCACATACTAGTAAGAAAAGAATGTGTGATAATAATTCAGATGTAGGAAGGGTACATAAGCATGTTTCAATTACAAAAATATAACACTTCTGTGAAGCAAGAGCTTTTAGCTGGCATCACAACTTTTTTTACATTTGCGTATATTCTTGTCATCAATCCGAAAATATTATCTGATGCAGGTGTACCATTTGATCAAGCTTTTACAGCAACTATTATTGCGACAGTTATTGGGACGCTATGTATGGCGTTTTTAGCTAACTATCCAATTGTTATTGCTCCAGCTATGGGGATGAATGCATATTTTGCTTATTCTGTTGTTCAACAGGCCGAGGGGATTACATATGTCATTGCGTTTTCGGCAGTATTTGTAACAGGTATTATTTTTCTTTTATTATCTTTCACTTCATTTAGGCAAAAGTTAATTGTCGCAATTCCTGATAGTTTAAAGCATGCAATTGCAGGTGGAATTGGACTATTTATTGCTTTTATTGGATTACGTCTATCTGGAATTATCGTTGATCATCCATCTAATTTAGTTACGATTGGTGATTTTCATTCTCCAGCCGTTATTTTAACTTTAATTGGTTTAATTTTAGCTGCGGTATTAATGGTATTACGTGTGAGTGGTGCATTATTTATTAGTATGATTGTGACGGGAATTATCGCCTTCTTTACGGGGCAACTGAAGTTTGAGGATAAAATTGTAGCGATGCCTCATTTACCAGAGGGTATTATCGTTTCAAATCCAATCAATGCCTTTTCAGATGTAATTCAGTATGGATTATATGGTGTTGTATTTTCATTTTTACTTGTACTTTTATTTGATACGACAGGTGCATTACTCGGTTTAATTAAACAAGCAGGTTTAATTACAGATAATACAGAGAAACGTTTTGGTAAAGCGTTTATTGCAGATGCGATTGGCGGAACGACAGGTTCTATCTTTGGTACAAGCCCAACAGCAGCGACAATTGAATCGTCAGCTGGTATTGCTGCGGGTGGTAAAACGGGATTAACAGGTATTGTAGTTGTTGGACTAACAATTATAACGGCATTTTTCAGTCCTGTAATTGCATCTTTATCAAGTGTAGCTGCTATTACAGCTCCTTCATTAATTATTGTCGGTAGTTTAATGGCACAAAGTATTCGTGATATTAATTGGAATGAGTTTGAAGATGCATTACCAGCATTTTTAATTTTCGTAGGTATTCCGTTAACGTCTAGTATTGCGAATGGAATTGCAATCGGATTTTTAGTGTATCCGGTCTTAAAGATTGTGAAAGGGAAAGGGATGGAAGTACATCCGTTACTATACTTATTTACAATTTTATTTGGATGTCATTTATTCTTATAATATAGATATAGAAGAGGGGCTTCTTATGAGAGGCTCCTTTTTTGTGTATAATAAAGTGAAACTATAATTAGTGAGGGGTTTATT
Organism: Bacillus cereus group sp. N31; assembly: GCF_016483245.1. Lineage (NCBI taxonomy): Bacteria > Bacillati > Bacillota > Bacilli > Caryophanales > Bacillaceae > Bacillus > Bacillus cereus group sp. N31. Next base: position 77,821 of record NZ_JAEHCH010000027.1, read on the forward strand.
ACCCGCAAATAGCGGGGGAAAGTGAAAATTAAATTAATTACGCAAAATATAAATTACTTAATGGAATATATATGTTACAATTAAGGTAGAGGAGGAACATGAATGGCTGTAAGTAAAATAAAAGTCGCGCGTGTTCAGTTAGATTTAACACAGCAAAAATTAGCAGAAAAAGTAGGCGTTACAAGGCAAACGATTAGTTTAATTGAGAAGGGGAAATACAACCCGTCTTTAGATTTATGTTTGAAAATTTGTTATGCGGTAGATAAAACATTAAATGATTTATTTTGGGAGGAAGAGGAGTGAGGGGATGAGAATCGTGAAAGATGAACGTTTAATGATTGAGGGGCTAAAACATATTAGACTCGTTTTCATCTTACAAAATATCGTCATACTAGGTATTGTTTTTTATCGCTATGTTTTGCAAGGTGCAGGATATGAAAGTATTTCGGATTTATTAATGGTATTTATGTGCGGGATAATAGGTATTAACTTTTTAAACTTAAAAAATTCGGTGCAAGTGTATGAGCATACGGGCGGAGTATCACGCAGCTATTTTATGAAACTATTATTCATTCCGGTAGGTATTATTATTGGAATTTTAGCTATTTGTATCATTGTAACACCAGATATTTCGATAAAGGAAATTAGTATGACAGGACTTATTATGTTTGCTTGTTTTTTAGTTCCTAGTTTGTTTATATACATATATATGAAAAAAATAAAAAGTGAAGATTGAAATATAAGAAAAGCTTTCCCGTATTGCGGAAAGCTTTTCTTATATCTTTTTATATACAATACTTTATGAAGGCCAATCGGTTCAATTTCAAAGATTACGCCTAAGCGCTTGTAATAGTCAGTTACAGTAATTCGGCCATTACACCATAAAATATTTACTTTACGCTCTTGCAAGACTTGTTACGCTTTTTGAATTAAAGAGCTTCCAGCGTGTTTGTTTCGAAAGTTAGGTAATGTTGCCATTCCACGTAGTCGATAATGAATACCTGTTGGTAAGTCAAGGTATATTTTTTTGAGAAGGAAGCGATACTAATCGGTTCATCGCTTAGAAAAGCACCTAAGTGAAAGGTATCTGCTTCGTAGTCGGAAGAGTATTTACAATCTGTTACTGTTTGATTCGGGTGTAAAAATTTTTGACGTAATACGCAAGTTTCAGATGCATCAATACATTTCACGGTAATTATATTAACATCCTTCCTTATAAGCCTTTTTCTGTTAGTTGTATAAAGAAATAGGCAGGTGCAGCGAAAAGTCCGAGTATGCTAGCGGTTCCGAGAAGGAGCGAAAGCAAGAGACAAGTATATTTGACGCCAGTTGATTTTTTCCAGCCGTAACTACAAATTTCAATGCTAACACCGATGAGAATAATAGCAACGAGTACTTCCGCTAATAATAATAGAGCTAAAGTTACAATAGACATAATGTGATCCATCCCCATAATATGTGATAGTAACATTTTACCATATAGAATGGAAAAAAATGCCCCTCAATTATGTGAGGGGCATTTTCTATTCTAATATGTTTTTTAGTGTATTAATATGTTCTTTTGAACCTGTTACAAGCAGTGTGTCACCATGTTGTAACCTCGTATCACCATGCGGTATTAATGCTTTATTACCTCGGTAAATTTGGATGACAAGTACATCACCTAAAAATGGAAGGCGACGAAGCTCGATGCCGTTATATTTATTGCTACGTAGTTCAACTTCACGTACTGTTTCGTTCGCTGTTGTAATTAAACGAACGAGACTCGGTTTATCGATAAGAGCACGTAATAAAATACGTGTAGAGTTAATAGTCGAGAATACAGCGATATGTTCTTGTGTTGCTTTTTCTTGTAGAAGTGGATCTTCTACACTTGCAATGACATGTTCAACACCTAGTTCTTTCGCATGTTCTGCTAATAATAAGTTTTGTTCATCATCGCTTGTTGCAACGACAACGCGATCTGCATCAAATGCTGTTCGTTCAGTTAATGATTCAATTGTAATATCATCTAATTTCACGATAGGGAAGTCATGTGATTTCGCTTCCTCATCATTTATTTTATTTTGGCGCATCATATATAGCGTTACATCATAGTCTTCTCGTTTTAAATCAAGTGATAATGGAAGAGTAATTCTGCTCGCGCCAATAATAGATACTTTCGGTTTTGGTGTTTCCACTTTTGGGAACATCTTTTTAAATAATATAGGTGCAAAAATACAAGTAATAACTGCACTTAAAATAAGAGAAGCGGATAAACTTGGGCTGATGATTCCTAGTTTTTCACCAATTTGTGCCGCCGCAATAACTAAGGAAAGTGTTGATGTTAATAAGATGGCACTTCCGAGTACGATATTACGCGGATACCATTTACGTAGGACGAGTGATGGTAAAAGTTTTGAAATAAAGAGTCCTACAATTAAAATTGGGATCATTAGCATACTAGAAGGTTCTTTAAAAATAGACCAGACTTCTAGATTTACACCAACCATTACGAAGAAAATAGGAATGAAGAAACCGTATCCGATGGAATCAAGTTTTTCAACCATATCTTCATTTGGTGATAATAACGATACGAGTACACCTGCTAAGAAGGCACCTAAAATATTTTCTGCACCAACAGATTCAGATAACCCTACTAAAATTAAGATAAGTGCAAAAACAGCTCGAGTATCAATTTGTACACTACCAGCTTTTAAGCTATCTAAGTATGGGATGTTTTTGAAGCGTTTTGCAATAAAGTAAATGATAATACCTGCTCCGAATAGAAGGAGTAGGAGCCACATGCTTTGGCCGCTTTCAGAATTTAATCCGACAAATACAGCGAGTAAAATCATTGTAACTAAGTCTGCAATAACAGCGACTAATAAAATGATTTGTCCGATTGCGGTTTTTCCTAAGTTATTCTCTTTTAATGTTGGTACGACAACGCCTAAAGAAATAGTTGAAATAATTAAAGTCATGAACATTGCATTATCTACAAATCCTAGCCATACGAATAGTAATGATAGGGCATAAGATAAGATGAAAATAAACAAGAAAATAATGCTTGCTGCTTGGAATGTGTTCGGTTCGTTTTTCGTACTTTTTTTCCCTTTTTGTTTAAAAATAGAAAAGTCAATTTCTAACCCGCTTAAAAACATGAGGAAGATAAATCCTAGTGTTGATAAAACTTGGAGCCACATATCTGGCTCAATAATATTAAACCCACTTTTACCTACAAAGATTCCCGCGATGATCTCTGCAACAACGACAGGAAGTGCTTTTAATTTAAAGCGTTGTAACAAAAGGGGAACGAAAAACGCGATTGCAACTACAACCATAAGTGATAGAACAGAAGTATGATGTTCCATTGCGTTCTCTCCCTTCAAATAAATATAGTACCTATTTAGCCATATAATAGGTAGAAAATCAACGCATATGGATTCGATTTCATAAAGAAAGAGTTTTCTTAACATTTGTCATAATAAGTATATTTTTCATGATTCTGCTGTTAATGCTGTAATGTGGATGTAATAGAGGAGGGGAATAAAAAAAGACTGCTGAGGAATTGATATTATCCCCTTTAGGTAGACAGTGTGAAAAAGACCATGTATACACATGGATGTTACACTATTACTTGGAGG
>NZ_JAEHCH010000028.1:0-73384 GCF_016483245.1 Bacillus cereus group sp. N31
CCAAAGGTTTTATCATTATTTTTACCTGGTTCCATTTGAAAATTGAGGAATTTTCCACTATGTAAATCATACTCTAGCTGAATCTTAATACCGGCTGTTTGTGCACATCCTCCTGAACCAGGATAAATAGGAGCCAAATGATTGGGTACTTGAAAAATAGTAGCATCTAAAATACGTATACGTTGAAAATAAGAGGTGTATTGGTTTGAGATTCGAGACGAATCGTTTAGTTTGCTTTTGATTAAAAGGGAGAATACACGCTGTAGAAATAAAACAGCGTATCGGTTAAAACGTTGATTAAGTCCTTCAGGACTCATGAGTGTAGCTGTATTTGCATAAAGTTGACTACATAATCGAGTGAGGGAATCGCTTGCTACATGTCGACTGATCCAAATACATAAAGCAGCCATATCTCGTGCGCCATACTTACTTTTACGTTTTACAAAACCTGTCTCCTGTGCGACTTGTTGGAGGATATGTGGAGATAGATATCGCTGTAGTTCTTCAGCGAATAAATGAAACTCATCTTGAATCGATAGATTCATACAAAAACACCATCCTTTCTGTATATTTCTACAAAAAGAATAGCGTTTTTCTTATTATTTAGATACAAATTTATCTCAATTTGATAGCGATGAGATGATATCCTTATTAGTATTTAATGTATCTAGAAACCCTTCAGATTTTCTGAAGGGTTTCTTCGTTCACATAGTCTTTGCTAACAGATATAAATATAATTCACTAAGAAAACATAATTCTTTTTACCATTCAGTAAGCTTTTTCATAAATAAAGCTGTCCACAGCCCAGAGACACCAAATACTTTATTCGATTGTTTTATCTCTTTCATTCTACGTATTTCTACTTCAGAAAAGTCTCTAAAGATGACTCTAAGTTTTGCATCTGTAAAACCTAATCCACCTTTAAGACTTTGTAGTTTGTATACTTCCCAATCCGTTATATCTGCCCCACCTAATTCTCCGCCTTGAACAAAACAAGTGATTGCAAAATAACCACCTGGTTTTAAAGCCTTTTTCACCAAATTTATATAATTCATTCTTCTGTGTGGAGCAATATGATGAAAACATCCTGAATCATACACAATATCGTATGTACCTTCTTCAATTTGTAAGTCAAAGATATTGTTATAAATAAAATTTACATGTACATTTTTTTCTTTTGCCCGTTCGGTTGCCCATTGAATTGATTCCTGTGATAAGTCTACCGCATCAACTAAGCATCCTTTTTCAGCAAAGTAAATTGTATTTCTGCCTGGACCGCATCCAAGTTCAAGAACTTTCCCTGGATTAAGTAATTTTTTCTCGAAATAATTAACTAGGTTCTCATCTGGTTTATTAGTAAAAAAGGGAACTCCTTTTTCACGATTTGAATAAAAATCATCCCAAAATTGAGTTGGTTCACGCAATAATGAATCTAACATATCCAATAAATCTTCATAACTACTAATTGTTTCTTTCACAATAACCCCTTCTTTCCAATTAAATCTTACATTCTAATTGTACTAACAATTAGAATGATTCGTGTTTCATAGGGGTTAACAACACTTTAAATTTAAATAAGTTTGAATTCTCTATATATGCCTATTTATGTTAATTTAACGTGCATAAAGATACCTAATTTTCCTTTTATATTACTTTAAAAGTATTTACCTTACTCTTTCTGAAAACCCAACCAAACAATTGGAAATACCCTTAGAATTAGAATTCTATTTCGATTTTCCAGAATTATCTTTACAATTGTTGCAATAATATTACAAATGGAGTAGCTATACATTCTCATTAAATAAAAATGTTTCTTTGGTAATTTACATAAATTTCATTATCAGTAGTAAGAAAATGAGCACATCCCTTATTGAAATATCACCAATTTGTACCAAGCTAATACTTTGAAGTCTTCAAAAATAAAATTTAGCTTATTACATTTTGCTATGAGTAATTTAGCTCATTTTTTCGTTTTGGGGGTAACTTGTTTTCTTAGCTTGATGGGCATGATATGGGACCCCAAAGAGGCAAAAAGAGGTAGTTCATTAGGCAGATCAAGTTATCCAATTTGTAGGAATAAATCAAAAAAAGGAGTCGTACTTTTTAGAAGAACTCTTCTCTGCCATACTGAATAAAAAGGTAATAGAAATTAATGATTGTCGCTATGGCAACAATTCAAGAATCATGCAACCCTTAAGATTATTAATCACAAATGGAAATTGGTATTGCTTTAGTTGGGATTTAGACAAAAAAGAATTTCGAAATTTCCGTTGTGACTATATTCAATATACAAAGTATAAAGATAAGGAAAGCATTCCTTTTACTGAAGAGACAATTAGTTCGTTATATAGAAAACAATTCAATACACAACGACCATTTTCTTTTAAAGTTAGTGAGAAAGGGGTAGAACAATTCTATAAACGCATTTACGATAACATGTCTTTTCAAGAAGAATAACAAAACAAATACATTATTGTGACTTTTGGAGAAAAGGAGATGGATTTTCTGGTTCAATATTTTTGTCTTTCGATAAAGAAATTAAAATCATTTCTCCGGAAATGCTACGCTCCAAATATAAGGAATATTTAAAAGAAATACTGGTGGGTTGTTATGAAATAGAAAATAGTTCACCTGCAAATTAGCAGGTTAAAATCGGTTTAAATAACATTCCTGATTTAATTTCAATTAGGTTTTTGATGCAATTTTAAACTAGCCCACTGTTATAAAGTTAATATTTATGGTGTCCCCAGAACGAAAAATTATTGTCTTTTATCGCAATAGGATTTATTTTTATTACAAGTTAGGACAAAATCTCGTTCTGGAGTAGTTGTATTTTCTTAGCTTAATAGCGATGGGGTGGGACCCCTTTTAGCAAAAACGGAGTGGAAATGATGAGTATAAATAGTTTTGTGGGATTGATAAAGGACGAATTATTAAAAGAGGTAAGCATAAGAAGTGAGGATGAATTCGAGCCTGTAGTAGTTAAAGATATTCCTAGACTTTGGAAGTGTTTAGGGACAGGTAATTATGCCGCGGTATTTATGCACAAAGAACACAAAGGTTGGGTAGTGAAAGTTTATGCGCGAAAAGGAGAAGGGATTGAAAAAGAGTCAGAAGTATACCGAAGAATCGGAAATCATCCTTCTTATTCGAGGCTTATATATAAAGGAGAAAATTTCATAGTATTGAAACGGTTAAAAGAAATTACCTTGTACGATGCTATTCATAAGGGGATTAAAATTCCTAAGCAGGTAATCCTCGATATCAATGAAGCTTTAGAGTATGCAAGAGAACAAGGATTAACTCCTTGTGATGTTCACGGGAAAAATGTGATGATGGAAAACGGAAGGGGATATGTAGTCGATGTATCTGATTTCTTAAAAACAAAAGAAGATAGTAAGTGGAGAGATCTAGAAAAGGCATATTTTACATTTTACTTGCCTTTCATTTATAAATTGCCTCTCCCTGTTAAAATACCGTATTTCATGTTAAACATTGTTAGACGTTCATATAGAAAATATAAGAAGCTTAAAAAGAAGTTCAAATTGTAAAAGGACCACATACTTATCTTTAGGTTAGATAAGCGAACCACTAGTAAACAAAAGGAATGTACATTTTAAATCAGTAGTCAACGGTGCATAAAATGGGGGGGACTGTAAAATCTTAGCTTAATAGGTATGTGGCGATATCCCTTATATAGAAATTATACATTAAAAAACCTTATAGATAATGCGCATTGCGAATAGAATGACTGATATTTTTTACGAGAGAGCACTTACTGAGAGGTGCTCTCTTTTTATTAGTCAAATAACAAGAAAAATGAAATCCAAAAGAACATTTCTACTGAGATTTTATATGCACTGTTCTTGGATGCTAGTTTACCTGTATACCTTTGGTCGGCTACATGTGATTCAGCTTGGTCCTTCCATGCCACTCAAAAATCCAGTCAAAAAAAAGAGGGAGAAGGCATTTTTTATTGAAGTTTGTTTATAGTAGCTTTTTAATTTGTTAGGGGGGATCGTAAAGTAGACTATTAATCTCTTTGATAATTTTAATTTTTCTTATAGTACAGGGCAAGCTGTATAAAAAATTTAATTTCGAAAGGAGAATCAATAAATATGAGCACGAAAAGAAGGATAGGGAATAGGTTATTACTTGTTAGTGCAATTTGTACAATAGCTATTCCTTCAGTTTCATATGCGGAGGAAGTAATTTCACCTGAAAATTTTGTGAATGATTCAAGTTTGTATGAGGGACGGAATACGGATGTATTAAAATCAAGCTTATATCCTTGTACATATAAAAATCCGTTCAATCACCAATTTATTTCGACATTAAAGGAAACAAACAACAATATAAAAAAAATAGACAATACTGAAAGTGAAAATCCTGTTATAGCTACTACCCTTTCATTTATCCGTTATATGGATACAGAAGACTATAAATCTGCAATTGATTTAACTTCTCGATCATTACAGAAAGTAATATCCGAAGAATGGCTGAAGAGTTATTGGAAGGAACTCCCTGCGCAATTACAAGCAGGTTCTTTTATGGAGATTGGAGAGGTAACACAAAAAGAGACAAATTCTGTTCATACAAATGTAGAGATTAAATTAGTTTTTGAACAATTTACAGTACCATTATTAATTAAGCTAGATCCATCTGGAAAAATAGATGATTTTCAACTTAGTATGTCGTTTAGTCCAGTTGCAGAGCGTCCGTCATATAGTAAGCCTGAATCCTTTGTTGATAAAGAAGTAGTGGTTGGAAGTGGTGCGTTTCCATTACCAGGAACATTGTCTGTTCCGAAGGGGAAGGGTCCTTTCCCAGTGGTTATTCTTGTTCAAGGATCTGGAGCAACCGATCAGGATGAAACAGCGTTTGCTTTAAAACCATTTCGTGATTTAGCTGAAGGTCTTGCCTCGAAAGGAATTGCTGTCCTTCGCTATAATAAACGAACTTATGAACATGGATTGAAAACACAATCCAGTCCTTTTTATACAGTGGATAAAGAGACAACAGATGATGCTCTTCTTGTGACTCATTTTCTTAAAAATGAACCTCTGATAGATAAGAATCAAATTTATATTCTTGGTCATAGTCAAGGTGGAATGATGCTTCCGAAAATGATTGAAAAAGACCAAAATCAAAATATTGCTGGGGCGATTGTGATGGGAGGACCAGCCCGTACGATTCAAGATGTTGTTTTAGATCAATTTGAGTATCTTTTTTCTATTGGAGCAATGAAACCGGATGAATATAAATTTTACAAATCGCAATTTGAATTATTAAATGATCCCAACTTCTCTAGTCAGAATCCTCCAAAAGGTTTTTATTTAGGATCAGCAGTATTTTGGGATTCTATTCGTAAAGTTAAAGCAGCAGAAATGTCAAAAGAACAAAAGACACCGCTTCTAATTATTCAAGGAGAAAGAGACTATCAAGTTCAATCAAAAATCGAAATTCCTCTATGGAAAGAACAATTAAAAGAACGAGATAACGTTGATTATCGACTATATCCAAAGTTAAATCACTTCTTTACAGAAGGAGATGGAGAATTAAGTAAACCGGATGAATATTATAGTCCTGCTAATATCCCTGAGTATGTAATAAATGATATTGCTACTTGGGTGCTAGGAAGATCGAAATAAAATTAGCACCCTTCTTTGTGCCTCCGCCATGTTTCAAATACGCCAATTACTCCTCCAAAAGAAGAAACGAGAATGAAGCGAATATAAAGTGATTTATATCATAAAAGATTACTTTCTACTTATCTATTATTCTTTACAAAAAGAAGCCAAAGAATGAACAAAGATATTATTTCATCACTTCAATCTCTAACATAAAAACAGACAAAGATCTTTAATAGGTATGAGAAGTATTGTTTGGATTCTGGTGAAAAGACGTGAAACAAGTTTCGATATAGTAATAATAAAGATGTTTAATTTTGATATAGAATATAATAGCCTTACTACATATTGAATGTAGTAAGGCTATTTAAAGGTTTGAAAACAGGATGAACCTATTCAAAATTGCCTACCAAAAACGATAAAAAATTAGATTTATAGTCTTATTCCTTACTGCATCTTGTAACTACAGTTTAGCTAGCTCTAAAGAAATAACAAACCGTTTTCTCATTCGATAATTCCAATTTCTAGAGCCTTCTGGACAGCTTCTTCCTTGTTACGTACTCCTAACTTTGTGTAAGCCGAGGAAGCATAGTTTCTGACCGTACCATTCGATAAATATAGCCTTGAAGCTATCGTATTGTATCGAAGTCCTTTTGCTACTAGCTGCAATATTTCTATCTCTCTGGCTGTTAGTTCATAAGCAGTTGCTTTTGATTGTGGTGTCTCGTTTTGCTCATCAAACTGCTCAAATATTTTGTGAGACATCCCCTGATCAATCAGCGTCCCACCGCCATGAATAAGTCGGATCGTATTAGCTAGCTCTAACGTTTCAATGGATTTAAGTAAAAAACCATCCGCACCGTTACGAAGCGAGTCCAACGCCTGTTTCGTATCCTGAAACGTTGTAAAAATCAATACGCGGATATGTGGCCATTGTTGCTTAATTTTTTTTGTCGCTTCGACTCCATCCATTTGCTGCATATCTAAATCCATGAGTACAACGTGAGGTTGAAGGCGCCCACACAAGTCGATGGCTTGATCGCCATCTTCAGCCAAACCGACTACATTTATATCTTCATACCTGTCGAGTAGTGTACTCAAACTTTCCCGAACAAATGGCTGATCGTCGACAATTAATAAACGAATAAGTCCATCTTTTATTTCAGTTTGTCGCGGTATGGTACATGTAACAAGCATTCCTTCCTCTGGCTTTGTATATACAGACAATTGACCTTGTAAATTCATCGCCCGCTCTTTCATCGTATTCATACCAAAGCCTTCCTGCCATTCTACATTTCCCTTTCCATTATCTTGCACTTCTAATCTCGTATATTGTTGTTCAAACTGCAATGAAACTATAATTTCAGTCCCTTGACCATGACGTACCGCATTCGTAAGGGACTCTTGTAAACAACGAATGAATGCTATCTTCGCTTGTCGAGACAGTTGATATTCCTCTCCGAATGTTCGGAAGCTTACATCCACCTGAGCGTGCTCCTGAAATTCAGTTCCAAGATTTTGTAGAGATTGAATCAAGGAAGGCGATTGACACTGAGGATCCATTTGATGTAGGTAACCTCTCACGTCCTCGATGCTTTTACGTCCCATTTCAAGCAGGGAATCTAGCCTCTGTACACCCATTTCGGTAGCAAGATCGGTTCGCAACGTTTCCATCCCCATAATAATGGAAGTATAGGCGTGGCCTACTGTATCATGAAGTTCACTAGAGAGCCTGTTTCGTTCTTCGGCCAGTGTAATGCGTTCGATCTGAGACATATATTGCTCAAGTACCGCGTTTTGTTTACGAATTACTTCATTTTGTTTATGATTGATGATTAATAAATGGAAAGCGAATCCCATTACATAAGCGAATCCGTAGTAGGTGACCATAATCCAATAGCTATTACTTGGCGCAACTGCATAGAAAATCCCGGTTATTACAAAAACTGTTGTTGGAGCTGTCCAATAATAGGACAAATGCTTACTATTTGCTGCGATAAGAAACACCGATATAAGAAAAATATTGTAAGCTTCTGGAAATAAAGAGGTTAAATATATACATAGTCCACCATATAGCAATATTTCTGTGAATAAGTAATATTTGTAATTGAACAGTAAGGCCACCCATGGAATAGAGAAGGCAATAATTTCCCAAAGAATAATAATCCAAAGTGGTAATGTTAAACCATCCTGAAAATTTAATGTTGCTAGGATGGTAGACACACTAACAAGTAGACGGATTCCTAACATAATCCAATCATACCAAAACCAATATTTAACCATATCAAACAATTCATTTACCCCCTAAGTAGCCTTCTTTCTCATTTCCTATATTATAGAATAATCCTTCTTGCATTGTTATATTTTTAAGTTTAAACTGCCTACTACTCGTAGACTACAAATTTCTATCGATTTAGTTGTTGAATCATACTGCGTGTATAACCTCCAAACTTTTTCGTTAAACCATCTACTATTTTAATACTTATGGCGGTAAACATTATACCCATAAACATTACAAGGAGTGACTTTGGAAAAGTATCTATCTGTATGAAAATAATATTCATATCGATGTATCGATACAATAGTGGTGCTAACAGGAACATAAGTGGCATTACATAAAAAATGATTGCACTAATGAGACTGAAAATGCCAATCACAAATTTCTGCATTAACCAAAAGACAGCAGACCAAGTGCGGCGATCCGTAAGTCCTAATTTCACTTGAGCCCAGTCCGATGTATCCGTTGTTACATTTCTATCGTAAGAGTCTGTCGAAATATCAGTATAAATTTTCGTTTGTATGCGCTCGAATTGGATAAAAGTTGTGGTAGTTTGTAGTACGCGTATAATTAATGGAATCCCAACTACCGTAAATGAAAGGGTGAAACTGAATAGCAGAGCTATTAAGTAAAAACAAAAATAAAACAAACCTGTAATGAAAGTTAGTAATAAAAAATAACCATTCTGGATGAATCTTGATCTCATAAAGTGTATCGCTCCTATCTATAATAACCGCATCATACTGCTTTTTTTGTCAAACTCACCAGTGTAAAGATGTCATATGACATTTTTACATGATGATAAAAAGGGGGGATTAGCCTATTCTTAGTTAAAAACAAGATGATTTTATTAATCATCTACAAAACAATCCCGTTCTTGGATCAGCAAGAAGGGATTGTTTTGTACTTTTATTTAATATGAGATGGACTTGTTTTTCGGATATGAAAAATAATATCGAATTGCTCAAGCAATGAAGTATCAAAGTATAACGAACCGTCTGGGAGGAGTTGTCCCCCTATACTTAGTAATGGCCTTTTTGCTCTAACCCATTTCTCTGCGTGTCCTTTAAGGTGACGGTTATCCAACAAAAACATTTTATACGGTACTTTTCCGAGGGTATAATTGAAACTATTTACATTTTGTGGAATAGTATCCGTTGCAATCTTACCTCCGGTGGAAGGATTATATTCGCTGTATACGGTGAAATTCCCCTCTGTAGTTGTACTACCAATTGTGACATAATTATTGTCTAAACGTTCCTTCAAAAACTGCCCCGCAACATCAGGATATAATTTCTCATCGATAATTCCTTTTGCTATGTGAATATTGTGTGCCCATACCATAGTTTTACCACCAAATGTCTCTTGTGCCCACATTGCATGATCGGCCAAGTATTGCTCGTGTAGCTTTATTACATTTGGGTAGTCATTAGAAAGCAGCATTGTGGTAAATTTCTCTATTGCATTCGCTGTTGCTTTTACCCAGATGTACTCGGATGAACCTACATCTTTGTTTGCCTGTTCCTTCTCATCTTTTAGTAATTGGGCTACTTTCTCAGCGTTTGCCTTGAACTTTGCTTTCATTTCAGGAGCAAGATTCATATATTCCTGTATACTTCCAGTGAAAGAAGAAAGGTCTTTATAGTTTTCTTCTACTTCTGCCCGCAAATCTGGTCGATGCTGCTTTACATAATCAATTACTTTATTAAAAACACTTTGGTCCATTGTTTTTAAGTCAAGTCCGATAAATTGGATTTTCTTTTTATTGGATGGATCAGCATTATAATCTTTCATCCACTCAATCATGGTAATAATTTCATCAGTAGGATATAACAATTTCAAAAACTCCCTAGGGTTTCCTTTTCCTGTTTGTATATATTCATTTAACTTTAATCCGTTTCCCCAATCTTCTTCCATTGTGAAATTTGTAAAACCCATCTCAGTAACCAAATATTTCACAAGTCGAAACTTCATAGTGAAAATTTCAGAGCTTCCATGAGTATTCTCTCCTAATCCTACATATTGTGCGCGCCCAATCATTTTCTTAAGTGGTTTTAAATCCTCAAATGGTTTTGACGGTTCTATCGTTTTTAATGGATGCGCCTGTGATTGTATTGATTTAACGATATTTTTTTGGATTGATTGAGCTGAATCTTCAACTGCAACCGTTTGTGCTTTTCCTACTTCTCCACCTCCTGCGACTAATATAGCTGTACTAACCATTGCAACCATTCCACAATACCTCTTTTTTTTATTCATTTTTTTCACCTCAATTGAATTATTTTCAAAAGCAAGATTGATTCATGTACTTGCACGAATCAATTGCCGTAATTCAATTTTTATTTATTCCATATCATATTTTCTAGTTACATATTGTCACAAGATTATTTGACACAGGTCATAGGTTAAACATTACAGTTTCGTACTATCGGTTATGACAACTTATGAAGAATAATTACATGATTGAATCGTAAGTAAGGCTAGATTATGAATTTAAGAGGGGGGATTGATTAATCAATATGAAAAAACATCTTCATTCTGTGTTGTATTTCTCGAAATGACAGGAAGTTGATTAGATAAACAAATTAATAAAAGGGGAAGGACGGATTACAATGATATTACATGCAAAATCATTCCACAATATGGATAAAGTCCAACGTGCTAAAAAAGGACTGCAACTGTTTTTAAGTATTTTGTTCATTACTTCTATTCTTTTAAATGTAGTAATAATGATTACGAAAAGCATGCCGCTAATTGTGGTATATATGTTTACTCCTGCAATTTCTTCTATTCTAACTCGTATCATACTGCGAGAAGGCTTTAAAGATGTATCTTTTAGTCTAGATAACTTAAAGATATGGAAGGGGATTGCTTTGGCCCTGATAATACCTATGATAATATGTGGAATTACATATTCGATTGCCTGGTTTAGCGGATTTGCGAGGTTTCAGCTCCCACAAGGTGGTATGCTAGAACCTATCTACAATATACTTGGACTTCAGTATCTACCGATACCATTACGTTTCATTTTTATAGTAGTATTGAGCGGAATTTTAGGAAGCTTGCTTAACTTAATCCCAGTTATGGGAGAAGAGATGGGTTGGCGGGGTTATATGCTCACAAGGCTAGTCGATGCGGAATTTTCACGTCCAATCCTTATTAGTGGATTAATATGGGCAACATGGCATGTCCCAATTGTTATTGCTGGTCTATATGTAGAGGGAACATCTGTCTTTCTCTCTGTACTTGGCATCTATTTTTGTATTGTACCATTCAGTTATATTACAGCTTATTTACGACTTATCACAGGTAGTGTTTGGCCGTCGGTTATCATCCACACCACTTGGAATGCTATTATTCAAGGGCCTTTTGCACGTGCAACTACAGGATATCAATTAGAGATTTGGATTGGAGAATCTGGCTTGATAACCGCTCTTATTATTTCGATTACTGCAATAATTGTGTATCGGATCATAAGGTTTACTAAACGTGTATAACTTTGAAATAAAAGTATGATATTTAAAAAATGTAATTTTGTTACTTTTAATTGAGCATTCACAGCATGGGATAGATTAGGAGAGTCCTCAACCCATATTTTAAAATCTTGAGTAAATGAATCCGTCTCGCTCCAAACATAATTATGTTTGGAGCGAGACGGATTCTTATATGAGAACTAATCGTAATATCAAATTACATTTTTTTACTTCAAGGACATATAGAAAAGAGAAGATATCTCATCTTTTGAAATGTAGTAGCTAATTTAGATGTGAATAGATTTAGAATTATTTATAAAATCATGAAATCTAGAAATACCAATTACAATGTTACGAAAGACGAATTAAGAGAGGATACTTGGATAATGCAACTCTCCCTATTGTGAAGCAATAAAGAAAAAGCGTATAATATTATAGTTATCCCATTTTTGGGAGCGACCCGCGAATGATAAATAAGATTGTTGTTTTATCATCGCTTCTAAACATATATACAATGAAAGTAACACTGGAATACAGATAGGGAGTTATACAATGAAATTAATTATTGCCGAGAAACCAGATCAAGGTTTGGCTCTTGTTTCACAGTTTAAATATCGCCGAAAAGATGGATATTTAGAAGTAGAAGCAAATGAGTTATTTCCAAATGGAGCGTACTGTACATGGGCAATTGGTCATTTGACGCAGTTATGTAATCCAGAACATTATCATGCAGAGTGGAAAAAATGGTCACTTAATACGTTACCGATGATTCCAGAACGTTTTCAATTTGAAGTAACAAAGTCAAAGTATAAGCAATTTAATGTAGTGAAACAACTGTTACATAATCCGGGGGTAACAGAAATTATTCACGCAGGCGATGCTGGGCGCGAAGGGGAATTAATTGTACGAAACATTATTAATCTTTGTAACGTGCAAAAGCCGATGAAACGTCTTTGGATTTCATCTTTAACGAAGCAAGCCATTTATCAAGGATTTAAAAACTTACTAGATGAAGCAGATACGATTAATACGTATTACGAAGCATATACAAGATCTTGCGCCGACTGGGTTGTTGGTATGAATGCATCGCGTGTTTTTAGCATTTTGCTAAAGAAAAAGGGAATGAATGATGTGTTTTCCGCCGGACGTGTACAAACACCGACACTCGCATTAATCGTAAAGCGTGAGAAAGAAATTGAAGACTTTAAGTCAGAGCCGTTTTGGGAAGTGTTCGCAACCTTTAATATTGAAGGGAAGAAATATGATGGGAAATGGGAGAAGGATAATGAATCCCGCTTAAAAGACCCTGATATGGCGAATAAAATTGCGGCTTTTTGTCAAGGGAAACCGGCAGAAGTGAAGGAAATGAAAACGGAGCGTAAAGAGTTTCAGCCGCCGCTTTTATTTAATTTATCAGCACTGCAAGCGACAGCAAATAAAGCTTTTAAATTTTCGCCGAAAAAGACGCTTGATATAACGCAAGCACTATATCAAAAAGGGATAGTTTCTTATCCACGTTCGGATTCTAACTATGTTACACAAGGAGAAGCAGCGACGTTCCCTGATATTTTACAGAAATTAAGTCAGTTTGATGAATATAAAGGTTTATTACCGGCTCCGGTTGAATCGATTTTGAACAATAAGCGTTATGTGAATGAAAAGAAAGTTACAGATCACTACGCAATTATTCCGACAGAACAAGTTACCAATCCAAGCAAACTATCAGGCGATGAAAAGAAAATTTACGATATGATCGTAAGAAGACTTATTGCGGCGCATTATGAAGTAGCAATCTTTGACTACACAACAATTACAACTCTTGTAGACGAACGTGCTGCGTTCATTTCGAAAGGAAAACAGCAAATACAAGAAGGTTGGCGTAAAGTTATTTTCCAAGACGATAAAGATGACGAAACGATTCTTCCAATTGTAGCTGAAGGTGACCAAGGAAAAGTTGTAAAGGTGAAAGTGAAAGAAGGAAAAACACAGCCACCGAAGCGTTATACAGAAGGACAACTTATTACGTTAATGAAAACGGCAGGTAAGTATTTAGAGAATGAAGAGCTGGAGAAAGTATTAAAGAAAACAGAAGGTTTAGGTACGGAAGCGACTCGTGCCGGCATCATTACGATGCTGAAAGACCGTAAATATATAGATGTGCAGAAAAACCAAGTGTATGCGACTGATAAGGGCAAAGTATTAATTACAGCAATCGGCGACAAAATACTAGCTTCACCGGAAATGACTGCAAAATGGGAACAACGTCTTGCAGAAATCGGAGAAGGTACCGCTTCACCAGCTACATTTATGGAACAAACGAAAAAGCTATCAGCTAAAATTATTGAAGATGCGGTAGAAATGTCGGAGAAATGGGATTTCACTGGATTACATGTTGAATCGATTGAGCGAAAAGGATCGAAATTTACGACAGGTAAAAAGGTTGGAAGTTGTAAAAAATGCGATGGTGATGTAATTGATAAATCTACGTTTTACGGTTGTTCCAATTACAATACAACACAATGTGACTTTACCATCTCGAAGAAAATATTAAGTAAAACAATTTCGCAAAAGAATATGACAAAGCTCTTAAAAGGTGAGAAGACCGATTTAATTAAAGGCTTTAAAAAGGGCGAGAAAACGTTTGATGCGAAGTTAGAGTGGAAAGATAATAAGATTAATTTTGTGTTTGAGAATTAAGTGGTTTCAACATGTGACAAAGCTCTTTCCCGAGTAAAATGTTCTGTATTCGGTTTGAAAATATAGATAGAAAAGAAAAAGCATGACAATTTTATGTCATGCTTTTTTATTTTATAATTACAGAGTTTTGTATACTAGCACTAAAATTTATTTGAAATAATTGTTTGAAAAGGTGGTATGAAATAGTATTAAGTAGCAATAAAGTCTTTTAAAATATAAAAAAGTTTAAAGATTCTTCTTTAACTAAACGGCAGTTTAGTTTTAATACAATATTTGTTTTATCATTTAACCAAAGTGATAGAAGGTCAAAGAAAAGGCAGTAATAAAGAAGTGCCATTCCTAATGTGGACTGGCACTTGGTAAGGTGCAAAATTCATTATTTGATTTCGGTTGAGGAATTTGATTCATCTATTTTTCCTGTACTTTATTATGATTCCTTAGGCAGCCTTTTCTGTTTTAAATACCCATTGTTGGAGAGGTGGTTGATAATACGGTATCATCCACCCTAAAATTTTGCCGATAAAATAGGCGGCAATTAGTGTGCCGGTTCCGATTGAGCCTAATGATTGAATGAAAATTATACAGATTGCACCAGCCACACAAATGTTTATTAAATCGCTCAAAATCTTTGCTTTACCGAATTTTAAATTAAATTTTTCACTAATTGCATAAGTTAATGCATCATACGGCATTAATGGTAGTTTCGCTGTTGTATAGCCCATTAAACCGACCGCTATAACAAATAAACTAACAATCAAATATACACTTCGAGCAAGGAGAGTTTCAGGTGCAGGGAAAAGTTGGACAAGGAAGAGCGTTGCATCCATGAAAAAACCAAATAAAAACGAAATAATGAATTGACTCACAAATTCATTTAACTCCATTCGTTTACTTAATATCACTTGAATAATAATGTATAAAACATTTGCAAGCGCCATTGTCACACCAATCGATAAACCAATCGTTAGCGTACTTGCATATGCTAATGATGACACAGGCGATACACCAAATCCTGCTTGAATCGACATGCTAATGCCAATCGACATAAAAAACAACCCGAGCACGTATAAGAAGATGCGCTTCAAGGTTCTGTTCCAATGATTCATAGTATCTCTCACTTTCTAGTTAATATTATCAATATAAAGACTATAGCTATAGAATTAAATATAACGCCAAATTCGACATATGAAAAATATATATATGATAAACTAATCATATCAAAAAACATATGATGGAGAGATACAATGGATTTCAGGCAATTATATTACTTTAAAGAAATTGTGAAGCAAGGAAGCATTTCTAAAGCAGCAGAAGTGCTCCATATCGCGCAGCCCCCGCTTAGCCAATTATTAAAAAAGCTTGAAACTGATCTTGACACAACTTTAATTCATCGATATCGTCAAAAATGGGAGCTTACAGCAACAGGTGAAATACTATACCAATATGCCAATCAAATGTTAATGCAAATTCAAGATGTAAAGCAGCAAATTCAAGAAATTGAACAAGGTATAGGCGGAACAGTAAATATCGGTGTATCGTCTACATGTTCGAATATGCTCATTGACTATGTTAGTACGTTTAGAACACAATACCCTAATGTCAAAATAAAAATAGTAACTGGAAATTCAGAAGAATTATTAAAAAAACTAGAACAAAGAGAAATTGATGTTGCCTTACTTTTACGATTGGGCAATAGTGAACAATATGAGATGAAAATATTAAAAAAACAACCAACCGCTGTGATTATTCCATCAAGTTGGGCAACATCGTTTTCATCACAGCATGTGACGATTGAACAGATTGCCCAGTTCCCATTCATTATGCTAGGAGCAATGGAAGGACTCTCCTTCAATGAAGACCTTTTCAAGGTGTTTGATGAACATCAAGTCAAGCCAAATATCATTATCGAGTGTAAAGATATAAGGATGGTTGTAGCACTTGTTAGTAGAGGACTAGGATTATCCGTTATTCCAAGAATGGATTACACATCATCATTTTTAGAACATACAACGCTTTTTGAATTGAAACAATTTGATTTTCATTTAGAACCTGTAATAGTAAAATTAAAAAATCAAAGAATTTCCAAAGTAGCATCTCAATTTTGGGAAATGGTTGATTAGGAGATATGAACAAAGCAAAAATAGCCTTCAATCAAGTAATAAAGACATCTTACGAAAAATTGAGCCGGGATAAAAAGTTCTTTACTTGAGGAAGTTTCAAAACTGGCTGTAGCTTACACCGATGTTTATAAAAAGTTATAGAGCATTTCTTTGAATGAGGAATGCTTTTTGTTTTTGCTTGGAATAAAAATATACAACAAAAATATTATCTTAAATAATAAAAATTTATTGTAAAACGATAAAATTTATATTAAAATCAAAATCAGAATAAAAAAGCGAGTTGCTTTTTATGGAAAAGGTAACAACGTTGTTTTTTTAGAGGAGGTAAAAATATGAACAGTCACAATTTGATTATTGAAAATATGGATAACCCTCATGAGTTGGAGAGAATGTATAGAAAAGACCCGAAAGCTTTTAAAAAGTCATTCTTACAAGCATGGGAACAAAATCCGGATTCTCAGGTTTTGGGTATTTGGTATGAAAGATTACATTTCAAGGAGAAGGGAAATACAAGAAAGCCCTCCTTGATTCAAAAGGGTTTCTTATTCATGGGCATGTTAGCTATTCTAGCCGGATTAAGCACCAGAATCATTTTCCACTTTGTCGAACAGGAAGCAATTGCTCCGATTAATCTGGCTTTTGGTATAATCCCTTTTATTGCTGCCTATTTTGTTTACAATAATACTCCGAACAAAAATATTATTTATTTTCTTGCAGCGTTGTTCCTAATTTCTGGGCTTTATCTTAATATGCTGCCATTAAATGATAAAGACAGTATGATCCTTGCTTATTTACACCTTCCTATATTCTTATGGGTATTGGTAGGGCTTGCGTTTACAGGAAATGAATATTCAAAAGGCAGTACAAGGTTAGCTTATATTAAATTTAATTTGGAATATTGTATTCTTTACGCCAGCATGGCAGTTAGCGGAATGATACTAGCAGTATTCACCATGCGGTTATTTAGTTTTGTTGACTTGGATATAGGAGAGTTCTATTTTAGTAATGTTGTTTTATTTGGTGCTGCCGCTCTCGCTATTGTGGCTGCATACTTAGTATCAATGAATCTTAAGTTTGCTAAAAATATTACCCCCTATATAGCTAAAATTTTTAGTCCGCTTGTCCTGATCACCTTGTTGATCTATCTTATAACGGTTATATGGGTTGGGAAAAATCCATTTTTGGACCGCAATTTCTTGATGGTCTTCAACGGAATACTTCTTGTTGTATTGGCTGTTACTATATTTTCCATTGTTGAGAGCGACTCAGATGAGAAAAAGAACATTTCAGATTATATAAATTTTGTCTTAATTGTTCTTGCGCTTATTATTGATAGTGTGGCTTTGTCAGCTATCGTGTTCAGACTTTCTTCCTATGGTATTACGCCTAATAGACTTGCTGTTTTAGGAGTAAATATACTGATTTGGGCAAATCTAATTTGGATTATGCTCTCTTATATGCGTTTTCTACAAAATAAATCCGGACCTTTACCTATCCAAGATGCCGTTACGAAGTATTTGCCAATCTACGGACTTTGGGCAGCGTTCGTTATATTTACTTTTCCTATCATTTTTAATTAAAAAGGATCTGTTAATGTAACGAAAAGTCAATCTTCTATAACGTATAAAATTTTTAGAGCCGATAATTCAATTTTGCATTTATATAATTTCTCGACAATAAAAAAACGTCCCAAAGTGGGACGTTTTTTTATTATGCGTATTGCCGTTTTTTCTTAATAAGTAACAACACTTGTGAAACAAAAGCAAGTACTGGTAACTCAATTAACGGTCCAATAACAAGTGCAAGTGCGATAAGAGGCTCGTCTGGAAAAGCAGTCACAGCAATAGCGAGCGCAACAGGCGAGTTTCTTGCTAATGTTGTTAAGCTTAAACTTACTGTATCTTTATAAGATAAATGCAGGATACGCCCGATAAATTGTCCTAGTAAAAAATTAATGATGAAGAACAATAGAACGGGAATGAGTAATAATAAAACAACATTCATATTTTGAAGTAAATATTTACCTTGTGATGCAAACATCGCTACAATTGCTAAACTTAAAAATACAATTTGAGCAGAGCTGAAAAACGGAATGATTTTATTCTCGAGTGTTTCAGCGTTTTTCATTTTATTCATAATGAATTTTGTAGCATGTGCAAGTAAAAATGGTAAGACGATAACGATTACGATACTTTCTATTAGAATAGAAACCGCTACAGTCTTCATTACACCGGCAAATAAAAATAAATAAACAGGTAGCAATAATACTTGTAAAATTAAGTTTACAGGCAAAATCGCTGTGGAAAGCGCTACGTTTCCTTTCGCTATTTCAGTAAATATTAAGTACCAATCTGTACATGGAGTAACCATTAACATTATAAACCCAACCCAAAGTGCTGGGTGATCTGAAAGAAATAATGCACCTAATCCCCAAGCGAGGAAAGGCGTCCATAAAAAATTAATGGTAAGGCTTGTTCCTGCAAATTTTAAATTGCGAAATCCGTTTTTAATCTCTTTCAATGGGATGCTGAGGAATAATCCATATAACATGAAAAATAAGAAGGGGACAATAAATTTGTCTGAATACATATGTATGATATTAAATTGTCCGAGTACAATGCCGCATGTAACAGCAAATAGAATAATAAAAGTTTGAATCTTTTCTATAGTGCTCATGAATAAATCCTTTCTAAATATGAATTTCCCTCTCTAAGTTAATTATACAAGTAATAAAGTAGTATTTGGTGTATTATTATTATTTTCAATTCGAGACTTTATTTTTTATTAAAAGTTACTTGACTAAAGTAAGCAACTATATTACAATCACTTACATAAGGTAATTAAATAACAAAAAGTTATAGATTCCTGAAATGAAGGTCTCTATTCGAACTTTTTCTTAGAATAAGAATTTTTATGATGATGAATAATGAATATGAAAAGAAAGATTAGGTGAAGAAAATGGGACTATTTAGCTCATTATTTGGTAAAAAAGAAGAAATTACGAAAGTAGAGGAGAATAAAACAATGTCAAAAGTATTATTTGTAAAAGCAAACGATCGTCCAGCGGAGCAAGCAATTAGTTCAAAAATGTATGAAACATTTGTAAGTACTTATAAAGAAGCGAACCCAAATACAGAAATTACAGAGTTAGATTTATTTGCATTAGATCTTCCTTATTACGGAAATATCGCAATTTCAGGTGGATATAAACGCAGTCAAGGAATGGAGTTAACAGCTGAAGAAGAGAAGGCTGTAGCAACAGTAGATCAATATTTAAATCAGTTTTTAGAAGCTGATAAAGTTGTATTTGCGTTCCCATTATGGAACTTCACAGTACCCGCACCATTAATCACATATATTTCATACCTTTCTCAAGCTGGAAAAACGTTTAAATATACAGCAAATGGTCCGGAAGGTTTAGCTGGTGATAAGAAAGTAGTTGTACTAGGTGCTCGTGGTTCAGATTATTCTTCAGAGCAAATGGCTCCTATGGAAATGGCGGTTAATTATGTAACAACTGTACTTGGATTCTGGGGAATTACAAATCCAGAAACAGTGGTAATTGAAGGACACAATCAATATCCAGATCGCTCACAACAAATTGTTGAAGAAGGTTTAGAAAACGTTAAAAAAGTAGCTGCGAAATTTTAATTACTGATAGTAAATGGAAAAACCAACATGGATGACCATGTTGGTTTTTTAGTCTATATTCTATGTTAAAAAATGTATATTCATAAAATAAAAGAAAAGTTTGAAAATAGTATTGCAAAATATTATATAGAGAATTATAATAAGTTCAAGAATAGTTGATACTTAAATTAAATATTCAGAAAATTCAATTAGTTAAAATTGGAAAATGAGATAAGGAAATTTGAATGGGGGTTATATTATGGCGAATAAAGTACCGTTTTCGTTCATAGTAGTTATTGGATTAATGTTATTTGCACTATTTTTTGGAGCCGGAAATTTAATTTTCCCAGCTATGCTAGGTCAATCGGCAGGAGAGAATGTATGGATTGCTAACGCTGGATTTTTAGTAACAGGTGTTGGATTACCATTACTAGGTGTACTAGCATTTGGTTTTTCGGGTAAAGATGATTTACAGTCATTAGCAAGTCGTGCTCACCCAGTATTCGGGATTGTGTTTACAACAGTTTTATACTTAGCAATCGGTCCGTTATTTGCAATACCAAGAACGGGTAATGTTTCTTATGAAATTGGTCTTAAGCCTTTTATGCCAGAAGGATTAGGTTCTACACCTTTAATTCTTTTCACAATTATATTCTTTAGCATCACTTGTTTTTTTTCGCTAAATCCTGCGAAAATTGTCGATATTGTTGGAAAAATATTAACGCCAATTAAATTGACATTCATCGGTATTTTAGTAATCGTTGCTTTTATTCATCCAATTGGAGATATGCAAGCACCAGTGGAAGGGTATACATCACATGCATTCTTTAAAGGATTCCAAGAAGGATACTTAACAATGGACACGCTTGCATCATTCGTATTCGGAATCATCATCATTAATGCAATTAAAGAAAAAGGTGCGAAAACGAAAACACAGATTATGGTCGTTTGTGCAAAAGCGACAATCATTGCAGCATCTATTTTAGCAATTATTTATACAGCACTTTCTTATATGGGAGCTTCAAGTGTTGCGAAGCTTGGACATTTAGAGAACGGCGGAGAAGTATTAGCGAAAGTTTCTAATTACTATTTCGGATCATATGGTGGAGTATTATTAGGATTAATGATTACAGTTGCTTGTTTGACAACTAGTGTGGGACTTGTATCAGCATGTTCTTCATTCTTCCATAAGTTATTCCCAAATATTCCTTATAAAGCAATTGCAATCACGCTATGTGTATTTAGTGCAATTGTTGCAAACGTAGGATTAACACAATTAATCGCAGTTTCTGTTCCAGTATTAACAGCAATTTATCCACTAGCAATCGTATTGATTTTCTTAACATTCTTCCATTCATTATTCAAAGGAAGAGCTGAAGTTTATCAAGTGAGCTTAATCGTAACATTTATCATCAGCTTATTCGATGGATTAAGTGCAGCTGGAGTTAACATTGAAGTAGTAAGCCAAGTGTTCACTAAATTCCTTCCGATGCAGGAAGTAGGATTAGGCTGGATCTTCCCAGCGATTATCGGTGGATTTATCGGATATGGCATTAGCGTTTTAAAAGTGAAAAACCAAGTTCAACCAGCAACTAGAGCGGATAAGAAAATAGGTTAAATAAAAAAAGTTATAGAACTTGTTTCTATAGCTTTTTTTGTTACTATTAATAATGAGAAAAAATAAAGTAGTAGGGGAAATAAAATGAAAAAAACAATTGATCATATCGGAATCGCAGTTCGTGATATAGATAGTACGATACGTTTTTATGAACAGGTTCTATCAGGGAAATTAATAGATCGTTACGTAAGTGAAGCACCAGGTGTGGAAAGTGAAGTTGCTATTATAGAAGTGGATGGAGATAGAATTGAACTACTTGCACCGACGAATAATACGACGTCGCCAATAGCACGCTTTATAAAACAAAAAGGGAAAGGTGTTCACCACGTTGCGTATCGTGTCGATGATTTAGATGTGGCTTTAGAAGAATTAAAAGAACAAGGTATTCGAACATTAGAGCATACACTTCGAATGAATAAACATGGTAGACGATTAATTTACCTGAACCCAGCGGATACAGAAGGAACGATTATTGAGTATTGTGATTATCCGGAAGAAAAATAGAAGAAGGATATTTTTTAAAAGGTGTTACGTTATTACGTAACACCTTTTAATTTATCTCGCTATTTGTAGGAGTCTTACTGCCCGTAAAAGCTCTATTGGTGAGGGCTAATTAAAGTTTCACTTTATGTATTTCACATTTTCTTCACAAATGATTCACGAGAACTTTTCTTCTTAAGGAACTTACATAAATATATTTTATGATATAATTACAATCGACTTTAAAAATATAAGTTGTTTTAATTAGGGTAGTTACTATTATATTAGTAGTTTAAAAGCGGGGAGAAAGTAAGTATTATATAGCATGGAAATTTATACTTAATCAGGTTAATATTTCGTCAGAAAATCAAACTAGGAAGTATAAAGTAATGAAAGTTTAGCGATGAAGAAGAAAGAAGTGAAATGAGTGTGAAAGTAATGAGAAGGTTAGGGGCATGGCTAGTAATAGCATGTGTGCTTATTATATTGATACCAAAAAGCGCGTCTGCTCATGCATATGTTGTGAAATCAAATCCTGTTGAAAATGAAACGTTGAAGAAAGCACCAACTGTCGTGAAAATCGAATTTGATGAGGATATACAAGTTTCACATTTTAATACATTGTTTGTAAGAGATACCTCAGGTAAAAGAGTAGATTTAAAGGATGCTCATATTGATAAAAGAAACAAAAAACTATTAGAGGCAGGGGTAAAAGAGAATCTTAAAGACGGTCTCTATTCTATTCAATGGAAAGCTATTTCAGCTGATGGACATCCAATTCAAGGAGTTATTCCGTTCCAGATTGGGTTAGCTGAAGCGGGAGCAGATGATGTACAAGTAGAAGAGATGGGGTATGTCCCGCAAATCGATATGATTATGGAACGCGGGGTTCTATATACAAGTTTCTCACTATTTTTAGGAGTTCTATTCTTTAATCTTATTATATATAAAGGGGATGCAATAGAAGTTCACTCAAGGAGTAAGAGAATAATATGGATATCATTAATAGGTATATTCATTAGCTTACTATGCAATCTACCATTGCAAGCGAAAATAAATGCTGATGTTTCGTGGTTAGAAGCATTTGATCCACTATTATTAAAAGAAACATTGCAACTATCTGTTTTTGGTTATGTATGGATCACTCAAATGGCTCTTATTAGTGTGCTTATCATTGTTACTTATTTTGCGTTGAAGCGTGAGAAACTTTCATCGTTTAAAGTATGGAGCATTCCAATATTACTTTTTATTGGGTTACTCGTTATGAAAGCCTTTAATAGTCACGCATTTGGTTTGAAGTTTAAAGACATTGCTGTCGTTATGGACTTTCTACATTTATTCGCAGCTTCGTTATGGGTTGGCGGTCTATCATCGATTATTCTTCTTTTACGTAAAGAGGATGAGAAGTGGACGAAGTATTGGGATGCAATTAAGCGTTTTTCACCATGGGCAACAGGTGCTGTCATAGTCATTGTATTAACGGGTCTTTTTAACAGTACATTTTTTATTCCCACGATTCATTCCCTATTTGATACGAAGTATGGATTAGCATTATTAGCAAAGATACTTTTATTCGTTTTCATGGGGATATTGGGAATTATTCATTATGTGAAAGGGAAAATGCGAGCCCGACAAGGATTAGGCGCTACGCTGAAAGTAGAGTTGATCATTGGAATTATCGTTTTCATAATCGTAGCTTTTATGACAAACGTACAAACACCGCCGATGCCTCCTACTGGACCTTTTACAGAGAGTAAACAATTAGATAATGGATATGAACTTACTTTACATGTAAGCCCTAATAAGGTAGGACAGAATACATTTCATATTACTTTGAAGGATGAGAATGGACAGCCTGTTACTAATATGGAACAAATTGTATTGACGACTCAATCGTTAGATATGAATATGGGTAAAGGTTCATTTAAAGTTTCAGCAATTTCACCGGGAGAATATGAAGCGGAAGGTATGTATATTAACATGACAGGCAACTGGAATATACAAGTTCACGGATTAACAAAATCTCTTGATAGCTTTGATACGGATTATAAATTTATTGTAGGTGGCAGATAAAGAGAAGGTATAGATAAAAAGGAGCTAATAGAAAATGAAACGTATAAAAAAATTAGGAACAACAATGATCGCAACAATAATTGCAATGGGAATTTTTTCGTTACCTGTAAGTGCGCACGTCACTGTGAAGCCAGCAACTTCGGATGTTAACTCTTGGGAGACTTACACGATAAAAGTACCAGTTGAAAAGAATGTAGCAACGACAAAAGTTACATTGAAAATACCGTCCGGCGTTGAGTTTCAACAGTATGAACCAGTGCCAGGGTGGAAAGTGGAAGAGCAAAAAGATAATGCTGGAAAAGTGAAAACTGTAGTATGGGAAGCAACAGGAGAAGGGATTTTATCTGGTCAGTTCCAGCGATTTACTTTCGTTGCTAAAAACCCAGATCAAGAACAAAAGATAGCCTGGGATGCGTATCAACAATATAAAGACGGAGAAATTGTTGAATGGACAGGCGATGAGAAAGCTGAAAAACCGCATTCAGTTACTACAATTGCAAAAGGTACGTCCTTAACTGGAGAACATGGAGAAGTATCTAGTGTGGTAAAAAATGAAGGTACAAGTAATATGCAAGCAATAGCAATTGTGTTATCAGTTTTAGCGATTGTATCTTCGGTAGGTACGTTTGTTTTTGTAGTACGTCGTAAAAAGTAAGGTATAAGAAAGAGCCTACAAATAGTAGGCTCTTTTTCACGTTTATTTATTTCACTTCAACTTGCTGCCCTACAGCAAGTGTTTTCGGCTTTATATTTACAAAGCAAATACTCACGACAATAAATAATAGACCGATAAACAAGCTCATTGTAATGGCCTCATGTAAGAAAACTGAACTTACAATAATAGCGATAAGAGGGATAAGGAACGTATAAGCTCCAACTTTACTTGCTTCACCAGCTCCAACAAGTGTGAAGTAAGCGAGCCATCCCATTGCAATAACAAAGAACGAAATAAAGAGTAGCACACTAACAAATGGCATACTCCAAGCGATACTAGACCAGCTTTCAAACTCTGATCCAAATCCGACTAAGCAAAGACCTCCAATAATAAGCTGAAGTGTTACCATCCAAATAGCATTAACGCGGTGCCCGGTTTTTTTAATAAATACTGTACCTAGTGCCCATCCAATCGCACAACCTAATGCGAGAAGGATTCCAATGATAGAAATATGGCCGGTTAAGCTACTAGAGCTAATAACCCCCACGCCAATAAATCCTAGAATTAAACCGAAAATTTTTAAGCCATACATTGATTCTTCAAGCCATATCCACGAGAAAATGCCGAGTAAAACAGGCTGTAGAAATACAATTGCGGAAAATAATCCAGCGGGCATGTATTGAAGACCGACAGTTTGTAGTCCGTAAAAGATAATGATGTTAAGTAAAGAAGAAATAACGTATAAATGCCAAGTTTCTTTTAAATGTAGCTCTTTGTATTTCGGTAATGCGAAAATAAGTAAAATGAATCCCCCAATTAAAGTTCTAACGCCTGCAAATAAAACAGGTGGTGTATAATGCAAGGCAAATTTAGATAAAGGCCAATTAATTCCCCACATAATAACGAGAAAAGTAAGGATTATGGCCGTTTTTGTTCGAGAAAGCTGTGTCACGGTAAGACCTCCTTGTTGTATTTCATTTCACTATGATATGATATCGACTGTGATAAATAAAATGAATCTTTTTTATAAGGGGTATAAGTGATTAGTTATGACCATTACACAACTACAAGTTTTGATTAAAACGGTTGAATTAGGTAGTTTTACGAAAGCAGCAAAAGCACTTAATATGACACAGCCTGCTGTCAGTCATGCCATTTCAAGTATTGAGTCAGAATTAGATATTACGATTCTTATACGTGATAAGAGAGAAGGGTTAATTGTTACTGACGTAGGAGAGAGAATTCTTGTTCATATTAGAGAAATATTGAATGGAATTGAGAAAATTGAGCAAGAAGTTGCGATGGAGAAAGGACACGAAGTTGGGACGATTCGAATTGGGAGTTTTCCGAGCGCTTCTGCACATTTCTTACCCAAAATGATAAACCTTTTTAAGGAGAAGTATCCGAACTTAGAAGTAGTTCTTTGTGAAGGAACGATTAAAGAAGTTGAAGATTGGTTAGTATCGAGGGTTATTGATATAGGAATTGTTATTTTGCCTAATAAAGATATGGAGATTGTTCCATTAGCGAAGGGGAAAATGGTTGTTATCTTAAGAGAGGATCATCCTCTCTGTAAGAAGGACGCTATTACAATTAGTGATTTAGAGAATGAACCGATCATATTATGTAAGGGTGGATACGAACCACCCATTATTGATATGTTTAAACAAGCAAACGTACCACTTCGGGCTGAGTATGTAATTTCGACAGTTACTACAGCTTTAAATATGATTCAAGAAGGATTAGGCATTGCAATATTGGCTGAATTATCTTTAACGAATTTACCAAAAAATGTGCAAACGAGAGAATTGGAACCACAAGTATGGAGAGAAATTGCTTTAGCTGCTCCTTCATTAAAGGATTCTTCAATCGCTGTGCAGCTATTTATTGAAGAATTTCAAGCGCTATTTGCAGAATAAAAAGAGGTGTCTCATATATCATAATGGGACACTTTTTAATTTACTTATAAAAAATCTGTGAAAAGGATTGACTTATTTTTTAGTTGTAACTATAATGATTACATCGAGGTGGTGATGACGATGAAAATTAGTAGCCGCTTTTCTATAGCTGTTCATATTTTATCTATTTTGAGAAACAATCCATCTTCACTTTGTACTTCAGACTATATGGCTGAAAGTGTAAATACAAATCCGGTAGTAATCCGTAAAATTATGTCGTACTTGAAACAAGCTGGATTTGTTTACGTAAATCGCGGGCCAGGTGGTGCGGGATTATTAAAGGATTTACATGAAATCACATTGTTAGATGTGTATCATGCAGTGAACGTAGTCGAAGAAGACAAGCTATTTCATATTCACGAGCAACCGAATCCAGATTGTCCAATTGGGGCGAATATTCAAGTGGTGTTAGAAGTTATATTAATTCAGGCACAATCCGCGATGGAAGAAGTTTTGAAAAATATTTCGATGGGGCAGTTGTTTGAATCTTTACAAGAGAAAATGAATGCTTAAAATATTATCTATATTTTTTTATTATTGATGTAACTATATCGATTACAACTATGAAGGTAAGGTGTAAAAATTATGACTGTAAAAATGAAAGTATACTCAGACTTTATATGTCCGTTTTGTTTTTTAGCAAAAGGTCCATTAGATGAGGTAGTGAAAGAGAAAGATGTAGAGATTGAATGGATGCCATTTGAATTACGTCCAAGTCCATATTCAAAAATAGACCCATGGAATGAGCCAGAAAAATTAGGTTCATGGGATGCTTTCATTCTTCCGACAGCGAAGAAGTTAGGAATTGATATGCGTTTGCCACGTGTTTCCCCACATCCATATACACATTTAGCTTTCGAAGGATGTCAATTTGCGAAAGAACGTGGACTAGGTAATGAGTATCATCACCGCGTATTCACAGCATTTTTCCAAGAAGAGCAAAACATTGAAGATATTGATGTGTTAACAAAATTAGCGGTAGAAGTAGGACTTCCTGAGGCGGAATTTAAAGATGCTTTAGTAACTCGTAAATATAAAGAAAAGCATCAAGAAGCAATTCAGCACGCATATGATGAAGCGAATATTATGGCTGTTCCAACTGTCATGATTGGAGATGAAGTCATTCAAGGGCTTGCTAGTAAAGAAACACTAGAAAAGGTCATTGATAAAGAAATTGAAAAGGATAAAACAAATTCATTTGAAGGTGTGCAATGTAATACCGATGGATATTGCTAATTCGCTTGTTATGAAATAACAAAATAAATAATAAAACAAATATTTGGAGGAATTAAAATGTCAGCAACTACAACAAATTTAAAAGAAGCAATCGTGAACCGTTGTTCAATTCGTAAAGTAACAAAAAACGATGCGATTACGAAAGAAAGAATTGAAGAAGTGTTAAAAACAGCTTTACACGCACCAACATCTTTTAATATGCAAAGTGGCCGTATGGTTGTATTAATGGATGGAGAGCATGAAAAGTTTTGGGATATCGTAAAAGAAACGCTTAGATCACGCGTACCAGCAGAAAACTTTGAAGCGACTGTAGAAAGACTAAAAGGTTTCCATACAGGTGTAGGTACAGTTTTATTCTTTGAAGACCAAGCAACTGTAGAAAAAATGCAAGAAAATGCACCGTTATATAAAGATCAATTTCCATTCTGGTCTCATCAAGGTAATGCAATGTTACAACATACTGTGTGGATGCTATTATCTGCTGAAGGAATTGGCGCATCACTGCAACATTACAACCCAATCGTAGATGCTGAAGTAAAAGAAACTTGGAACATTCCAGCAGAGTGGAGCTTAGTAGGTCAAATGCCATTTGGTGAACCAAATGAACAGCCAGCAGAAAGAACATTCTTACCTACTGAAGATGTAGTGAAATTTTATTAAGAAATACAATATGTAACGAGAAGGAAGCTGTGCTTAGAAACAGCTTCCTTTTTTGTATTAGTGTTAATTTATGAGCATTTAGGGAAGGAATATAACAAATAGTCAGGTGAGAAAGGAAGTAGGAAAATGAATGACGAGAAAAAATATACAGTGGTAGGTACTGATGTCGAGGAAGTAAAACGTTTAAATAAAAATTCAGGATTAACGTATAATCAAGTGAAAGAAATGTTAGCGAAGCAAATGCAAAAAAAGAAGTGATTAGATTGAAATCATTCATTTTTTCATTTAACATTTTGATTGGAGAGAGTTAAGTAAAAGGTAACTCTCTTTTTTTTATAACTGAGCAACTGTAAGAGTGGAGGAAGCAACATGAAAAAGTGGGTAAAGATAACGTTGTCTATCGCCGGAGGTATTGTCCTATTGGTATGTGCCGGTGGATATTACGTGTATAAAAATTATTTTCCAAAGGAACCAGAGCGTATTGTATATGATAAAGACAGAGTGTTAAAGCCGATACATAAGCAGCTTAAAGGAATCAACATAGATAATGTAAAGATAAAAGAAAAAGCAGTTGTAAATGCAACTGTGGATGAACTTCAAAATATGGTCGATGATGGAAAATTATCATATGAAGAATTAACGAGTATTTATCTCTTTAGAATACAAGAACATGACCAAAATGGAATATCATTAAATGCTGTTACAGAGATTAATCCAAATGCAATAGAGCAAGCACGAAAGTTAGATAAAGAGAGGTCGTTAAATAAGAAATCGAACTTATACGGCATTCCTGTCATCGTAAAAGATAATGTACAAACTGCAAAAGTGATGCCGACAAGCGCAGGCACTTTTGTATTAAAAGATTGGGTTGCAGATGAAGATGCGACGATTGTGCAGAAGTTGAAAGAAGAGGGGGCATTAGTTTTAGGTAAAGCAAATATGTCTGAGTGGGCGAATTATTTATCTTTTACAATGCCAAGTGGATATAGTGGGAAGAAAGGGCAAAATTTAAATCCGTACGGTCCAATTACATTTGATACATCAGGATCGAGTTCGGGGTCTGCTACAGTGGTTGCGGCAGATTTTGCACCGCTTGCAATTGGGACAGAAACGACGGGATCTATTGTCGCACCAGCGACGCAGCAATCTGTAGTTGGGTTACGTCCATCGTTAGGTATGGTTAGCAGAACTGGCATTATCCCATTAGCTGAAGCACTTGATACTGCAGGGCCAATGGCAAGAACGGTAAAAGACGCGGCAACGTTATTTAATACAATGGTAGGTTATGATGAAAAAGATGCTATGACAGAAAAAATGAAAGATAGAGATAGAATAGATTATACGAATGATTTATCAATAGATGGATTAACAGGAAAAAAGATAGGGATTCTTTTTTCTGTAGATCAACAAGATGAAAATAGAAAAGCAGTAGCAGAAAAGATTAGAAAAGACATTCAAGATGCCGGTGCGATATTGACTGATGATATTCAGTTAAGTAGCGAGGGTGTAGATAATCTGCAAACATTAGAATATGAGTTCAAACATAATGTTAACGACTATCTTTCGAAGCAAAAAAATGTGCCTGTAAAATCGTTAGAAGAGATTATAGTGTTTAATAAAAAAGATAGTAAAAGAAGAATGAAATATGGACAAACATTAATTGAGGGCTCTGAAAAATCTGCTATAACGAAAGATGAATTTGAAAAAGTAGTTCAAACGAGTCAAGAAAATGCAAGGAAAGAGCTAGATAAGTATTTAGTAGAAAAAGGATTGGATGCTTTAGTCATGATTAATAACGATGAAGTTCTTTTATCAGCTGTAGCTGGTTATCCTGAATTAGCGGTACCAGCAGGTTATGATAAAAATGGAGAGCCAGTAGGTGTTGTATTTGTCGGGAGGCAGTTTGGTGAAAAAGAACTTTTCAATATTGGATATGCGTATGAACAACAGTCTAAAAATAGACGTTCTCCTAAAATATAGAATTTAAAAATAGTTTTTAGGAAAGGATTAGATAAAAAATCAGACATTAAAAAAGAAAAAAAGGATTCTTCCAAATTAGTAAGAAAGATTGTCTATAGAAGTTCATAAAATGTAATAGTATTACAATGAATACGTTCGTTTTGTAATATATCAAATTTCCATCCATAGAAGGGGGAGGTTAAATCTTAATGAATGAAGTGAAAAATTTTTTTCGAAGTAGAGGGTTTCAACGGTTTATCGTTTTAATAATATTAGCGTTTGTATTATATGGATTAAAAAGTATGATCAATTTAATATTAATTACGTTTATACTGACATTTTTAATGGATCGGTTTCAACGTTTTATTTCAAAGAAATTGAAAGTGAATCGAAAAATTGTTATCGCATGTTTGTATATAATATTAGTTTCCTTTATCGGCACGACATTGTATAAATATTTGCCTGTGCTAACGATACAAATTTCACAATTGATTTATCAATTTAAACTGTTTTTTCAAAATCCACCGGATAATGAGATCATTAAATATGCACTTTCGACAATTAATGGAATGGAAGTATCAAAATATATAGAACAAGGTGTAGACGTCATCTATCAATCGATAGCGAATATAGGAAAGGTGAGTTTACAAATATTATTGTCTCTAATAT
The DNA here is from genome assembly GCF_016483245.1 of Bacillus cereus group sp. N31. Lineage (NCBI taxonomy): Bacteria > Bacillati > Bacillota > Bacilli > Caryophanales > Bacillaceae > Bacillus > Bacillus cereus group sp. N31. The sequence continues at coordinate 31,137 of NZ_JAEHCH010000028.1, forward strand.
TAAGCTTATTTTTCTTATTAGAAAAAGAGCGTATTATTACATTTACTTCTAAGTTTAAAGAGAGTAAGCTAAAGATTTTTTATGAGGAGATTGCATATTTTGGTGAAAGGTTTGCAAGGTCGTTCGGTAAAGTAATTGAAGCACAATTTTTAATTGCAGTTGTAAATTGTATCCTGACTGTCATTGCATTAATCGTTTTAGGATTTCCACAGCTTCTCGTATTAGCTGTTATGATTTTCTTATTAGGGTTGATTCCTGTTGCCGGCGTAATCATTTCACTGTTTCCACTTTGTATCATTGCCTATAACGTAGGTGGGGTTATGTACGTTTTGTACATACTAGTGTTCATTACAGTGATTCACGCTCTTGAAAGTTATTTTTTAAATCCAAAATTTATGTCTGCAAAAACGAATTTGCCTGTCTTTTATACATTTATGATTCTCATCTTTTCAGAGCATTTCCTCGGAATATGGGGGCTTATTATCGGGATACCGATCTTTATTTTTTTATTAGATGTACTTGACGTAAATAATGATAAATTGATTAAAAGCAATAAGTGATAGAAATAACCGATGTTGTCTTTTTTGAAAACATCGGTTATTTTTTCTTTGGAGGAGGTAGTTTTATAAATTTATTTGCAATTAAAGCTATAATAACAGCAGCAAAAATAAGCACCGCGATTATGCCAATCCCCAGACCTGCCCATCCTCCTATAAGGAACATACTTATCGGTATTGCTAATAAGCTTAAAATAATAAGGATCAACCCGAGATTCTTATCATATTTTTTAGTTGGAAATAGCGTTCTGATGATTAAAAAGAGAAAAAGTATTAATGACGCTACAGCTAGTAAGAGGATGACAATTGTCCAAGACTCATCCATAAAATCACTCCTTTCTATTATGGATAATATTACGCTTTAGATTGAGGGTGAACAATAAAAATATAAAAAAGCAATCCAATATGAATTGGATTGCTTTTTTGAATGAAATATACGATTAAAGAACGGGAGCCATTGTTTCTTTCAACACTTGAACAGAGTGATCGAATTTTAATTCTTCGTCTTCACTTAATTCTACTTCTAAAATTTCACGAACGCCGCCGCGATTTAAAACAGCAGGTACGCCGATATAAACATCTTTTTGACCGTATTGACCTTCTAAGTATGCTGAAACTGTTAATACGCTATTTTCGTCGTTTAAAATAGCTTTTGTAACACGTAGAAGTGACATACCAATACCATAATAAGTTGCACCTTTGCGCTCAATAATATGGTAGGCTGCATCACGAACATTTATGAAAATTTTGTCTAAATCTTCTTGTGTGTATGTGTTGTCTTTATCAAGAAGCGTTTGTAGTTTTTGAATACCAACTGATACGTGACTCCATACTGGAAGTTCTGTATCGCCATGTTCTCCGATAATATAAGCATGAATGTTGTGTGGACCAATGTCGAAGTACTCACCTAACATATAGCGGAAACGAGCAGAGTCAAGCGTTGTACCAGAACCGATTACTCGTTCTTTTGGTAAACCAGATTCTTTCCAAGTAACGTACGTTAAAATATCTACAGGGTTTGTTGCGATTAAGAAGATGCCATCAAATCCGCTATTCATAATACTGCGAACGATTTGTTTAAAGATTTTAGCGTTTTTCTCAACTAAATCTAAACGTGTTTCACCTGGCTTTTGTGGTAATCCAGCTGTAATGACTACAAGATCAGCATCTTTACAATCTTCGTAGCTACCTTTCCATACTCTAGTTGGAGCTGGTGCAAATGGAACAGCGTGACTTAAATCCATTGCTTCTCCTTCAGCTTTTGCTTCATTTACATCAACTAAAACAAATTCTTCAGCTACAGCTTGGTTAATCATGCAGTAAGCATAGCTACATCCAACTGCACCTGTTCCTACTAATACAACACGGTTAATACCTTTTTTCATTTCACAATTCCTCGCAATTTCATTGATTTTATTATGTAAGATAATACGTCCTACTTCTATAGATTCATATCTAGTTTATTACATTTTATGAAAGATATTCAAGTATTTGAAAATGTATCTGTTCAAATTTGCGAACAAAACATAGGAATTCAGTTAACTGAATATAATTCAGTAAAATCCTTTTTAAAAGGGGAAATGGTATGGGGAATCCATTATCGATGGAACAAATGCTTCAAATTGTTCATGAAGGGCTTGCCAAAACGAATAACCCCAAACAAATTACAGTTGCCGGTGCAGGGATTTCTGGATTAGTTGCAGGTTCTTTATTAAAAGAGGCTGGACATGAAGTAACGATTATAGAAGCAAATAACAGAATAGGTGGCAGGGTGTATACGATTCGTGAACCGTTTAGTGCGGGTTTATACTTTAATGCAGGACCGATGAGAATTCCTGATACGCATGAGTTAACTTTAGCGTATATTCGTAAATTTAAACTACCGTTAAACCTTTTTATAAATAAAACTTTTGCAGATATCATTTATACGAATCATATTCAAACGAGATTGAATGTGTTTGAAAATGATCCAAGTATACTTGAATATCCGGTTTTGGATAAAGAAAGAGGAAAAACGGCAGAAGAGCTAATGCTTGAGGTATTAGAACCAATACTAAATTATATTAAGAAGGATCCTAATAAAAACTGGTTTATCGTTGAAAAAAAGTATAAAACGTATTCGCTTGGTTCATTTTTAATGGAGTATTATTCGGATGGAGCAATAGATATGATTGGTGTACTTCTTGATATGGAAGCATATATGGGAATGTCTTTAATTGAAGTATTACGGGAAATGATTTTTTTTACTTCAACGGCGAAATATTACGAGATAACGGGCGGGATGGATGCATTACCAAATGCATTTTTGCCACAGCTAAAGGATAATATTTTTATGTCCTATAAAGTAGAAAAAATAATACAAGAAGATAATAAAGTGATGCTGCAAGTAAACCATGAACAAACGTTAGATCCATTTACAATAACAAGTGATATTGCTATTATCACAATTCCGTTTTCGGCGTTACGATTTGTAGAAGTTCAACCATTTCATTTATTCACTTATTTTAAAAGACGAGCAATTCGTGAATTAAATTATATTGCTGCAACTAAAATTGCGATAGAGTTCAAAAGTAGATTTTGGGAAAGAGTCGGGCAGTATGGTGGGAAATCTATTACGGATTTACCGATACGTTTTACATATTATCCGAGCTATGGCATTCAGTCACCAGGGGCAGCTATCGTTATAGCAAGTTATACGTGGGCGGATGAGGCTTTAACATGGGATAGTCTCCCGCATAGAGAGCGTATTCGTTACGCATTGAAAAATTTAGCGCAAATATATGGGAATGTAGTCTATAGTGAGTTTATAACAGGGGAATCTTTTAGCTGGAGTAAGAATACGTATTCTTGCGGAGCATTTACAGCTTTTGAACCAGGCCAAGAGCTAGAATTATTTCCTTATATTGCGTCGCCGGCTGGAAACGTACACTTTGCAGGAGAACATACAACGTTGACACATGGGTGGATGCAGGGAGCGATTGAGTCTGGAATTAGAGTTGCTCATGAAGTAAATGAAAAGTGAAGATAAGATATATTTACAAATTGTTATTCTTTTAATAAAATGATAAATATAAATCGTAATTATTACGCTTTGAATACGTTTGAAATAAAGAAATGGATGGTTGATCAAATGAATAAAGTGGAAATTCATATATTAGGTGGTTTTTTAGGTAGTGGAAAATCAACATTATTACAAAATTTATTATTAGCGGAGAAGAAGAAGAATAGAAAAGTTGCTGTTTTAATGAATGAAATTGGTGAATACTCAGTAGATACAGATATTATTGGTAAAGAGAATGTATTAAGAGAATTACTAAAAGGATGTATTTGTTGTACGTTAAAGGAAGAACTTGAAATACAATTGCATTCATTATATCAGCAAGAAAGACCAGATGTAATTTACATAGAAACAACAGGCGTCGCACATCCAATTGAAGTGTTAGATGCATGTGTATCACCAATTTTAGCACCTTTCTTAGAAGTGAAATCAATTGTAGTCGTTTTAGATGCAGTAAGATGGTTAAATCGAAGTATATTAAGTGCAAATGTGCAACAGTTACTGCATGAGCAAATGAAATTTAGTAGTCACCTTCTTATTAATAAATCAGATTTACTAACAGAAGAAGATAAGAACAAAGTACTTGAAGAAGTGAAAGCAATAAATAATCATGCGAAATTGTTTGAAACAAAATATTGTAATATATCTTTAGATGATATAGAAGAAGCTGAATTTATGAGTGCTGGGGAACACGAGACACTTCATGTTAAACAGCATTTACATATACAAACGATGACGTATCAATTTACGAAATCGATTGATCAAGACAAATTATATGAATGGCTTTCGAATTTACCAGATAGTATTTATCGAGTGAAAGGTTTTGTGAAATTCCATGGAGATAAATACCCTCATCTATTCCAATATTCGTTTGGCGTACCAACTTTACTGGAGCAAGATTTTGGTTTCCCGACAAACTTGGTAGTAATCGGGGAAGGGCTAGATAAGAAACAATTGGTTGAAGGGTTAGAAAAGGTAGAAAATAATTAAGTGCTTTTTATGTAGGCTGCAATAATTAACTTAAGTTAATTATTGCAGCTTTTTTCGTGATGAATACTGTAATGAAACAGTATTTTCAATTGGATAACGGAATATATATTGATTGTATGTCCGTTTCCATTTAATAGGAAGGTGATTATAGATTTGTGCCGAATGTAGAGGATACTACAAGAGTTTTCCATTATCTATCTTATAGTTTAAAAGTCATGATTACGGGCAGGGGAATTTGGCGTGTTTGATTCTATCAGAAAGTAAAGTATGGGGAGGATCACAATGTCGATGAAAAAACGTAAGTGGCTAAAAACAATGTTTACTGGTTGTGTTTTAGGTTCGTTATTAATAACGGCAGCTTGTTCAGGAAAGAAAACAAGTACAGAGGATGAAAAAACGATTAAGGTAGGGGTTCTTGCATCATTAACAGGTCCATTAGAATCGTATGGAAAGCAAACAGTGAACGGATTTGAATTAGGGTTAGACTATGCAACTGGTGGAACAGGGAAAGTGGAAGGGAAAAAAATTAAGTTTGTAGTAGAAGATACGGAAACGAAAGCCGATGTAGCGGTAAAGAAAGCTACGAAATTATTAGAAGAAGAGAAAGTTGATTTCTTAGTCGGATCGTCTAGTTCAAGTGATACGTTAGCGGTTTTACCACTTGCTGAAGAATATGAAAAAATTATGGTTGTAGAACCGGCAGTTGCTGATAGTATTACCGGGAAGAACTGGAATAAATATATTTTTAGAACTGGAAGAAGTTCCTCACAAGATGCGATTGCAGGAGCAGCAGCAATTGCGAAAAAAGATGTAAAGATTGCGACGTTTGCTCCAGATAACGCTTTTGGTCGTGAAGGGATTGCGGCATTTAAAGCGGGTGCGAAAAAATTAGGAGCAAACATTGTAAACGAGCAATACGCTGACACGAATTCAACAGATTTTACGGCAAATATTCAAAATATCATTAGCTCAAAACCAGATTACTTATTTATCGTTTGGGCAGGGGCAAATTCACCTTGGAAACAGTTGAAAGATATGAATGTGGAAGCGCAAGGTATTAAAGTCTCTACTGGTGCACCGGATATACCAGCATTAAAAACGATGGATGCGTTAGTAGGAATGCAAGGTTTTTCTGTTTATTATCATGCACTTCCAAAAAATAAGGTGAATGAATGGTTAGTTGAAGAACATAAAAAAAGATTTAATGGTGCAGTACCAGATTTATTTACAGCAGGAGGAATGTCAGCGGCAATTTCCATTGTGGAAGCATTAAAGAAAACAAATGGTGATACAGATGTAAATACATTGATTAAGAAAATGGAAGGAATGGAATTTGATACACCGAAAGGAAAGATGAAATTTAGAGAGAAAGACCACCAAGCGATGCAGACGCTATATTCTATCACGTTGAAAAAGCAAGATGGTGTTGATTATCCGGTACCAGTGTTAGAGCGAGAATTAACGATGAAAGAGACAGAACCACCCGTTCAAAATAAATAGACTGAATTTTCTGTTGTTTTTGTATAAAGAGGGGATACCCTCTTTATACGTATTTCTTTCATACTGAAAGCTTTAAAGGGAGGGATTTCGTGACACATTTGTTAGAGACGAAAAATCTTTGTGTATCTTTTGGTGACCATCATGTTATTAAAGATGTTAATTTAACGGTACAAAAGGGAAAGCTCATTTCAATTATTGGACCGAACGGTGCCGGCAAGACAACGTTATTTAACTTACTAAGTGGACAAATTTCTCCGACGAAAGGTGAAGTGTATTTTAAAGGAAAAAAGATTACAAAATTATCGATTTCAGACCGAACAAGATTAGGAATCGGGCGCTCTTTTCAGCTTACAAATATATTCCCAGAGTTAACGGTACTTGAAAATGTACGTTTAAGTGTTCAATCATTCGTGCAAGATTATTACAGTTTTTTCCCGAATGTAGCTAAGTTAAAGCAGCAAACTGGAGAGGCGAGACGTCTTTTAAAAACAGTGCTACTTCATGAGAAAGAGGGGGTATTAGCAAAAGATTTAGCTCACGGGGAAAAAAGAAAGTTAGAGCTTGCTATGTTATTAGCATTAAAGACAGATGTATTACTGCTTGATGAGCCAACTGCGGGTATTTCAGTTGAGGAAGTTCCGGCTATTTTACAAGTGATTGAAAATATTAAAAAACATCCAGAGAGCACAATCGTACTCATCGAACACAAAATGGATATGGTACTAGGTTTGTCGGACCATCTTATCGTTTTATTTCATGGCGAGTTATTAGCGGAAGGGTTACCAGAAGAAATGATGAAAGATGAGCGTGTACAAAGTGCTTATTTAGGGGGATTATATAGTGGCTCTATTACAAGTGAATAATATAGAGACGTATTTAGATCAGTTTCATATTTTACAAGGGGTATCACTCACTGTTGAGAAAGGGACGATTACTGTACTGTTTGGAAGAAACGGGGCGGGAAAAACAACAACGTTGCGATCGGTTATGGGATTTCATCGGATAGCAAATGGTGAGATTTATTATGATAGTACGCAAGTCAATGGATTATCTACACATTTAATTTCAAGAAAAGGAATAGGCTATGTACCAGAAAATCAAGGGATTTTTCATGATTTAACAGTAGAAGAGACGTTCGCACTTGCGAGTGGAAAAGGAGAAGAAGTTGACGAGAAAATAGATTGGATGCTCGAGCTATTTCCTGATTTAAAGCAGTTTTGGAATAAGAAAAGTGGGCTTTTAAGCGGAGGACAAAAACAAATGTTGGCTATTTCAAGAGCGTTTATTAATAGTGATGGACTATTGCTTATTGACGAGCCAAGTAAGGGGCTATCACCAATTATGATAGAAAAATTAATGGTAGCAATTTTGAAAATGAAGGAGAAAACGACTGTTTTACTTGTTGAACAAAACTTTATGATGGCTAGTCAAATCGGTGATTATTTTTACATTATGGATAATGGGCGTATTGTGCATAAAGGTTTTATGAATGAACTGCGAGAGGATAAAGAAACATGTCATAAATATTTAGGTATTTCTTAACATTGATACGGGGGGATAGAACGTGGATGTGTTAATTAACTTATTTGTAAACGGCGTTTCAACCGGGATGCTTATTTTTTTATTAGCATCAGGTCTTTCACTTATTTTCGGCCTAATGAGCGTTTTAAACTTTGCACATGGTGGTTTATTTGCATGGGGAGCTTTTACAGGCGTTTGGTTATTTAATATGACAGGTAGTTATGTGTTAGCGTTAGTTGGAGCGGTTGCTATGGGAATGTTGCTTGGTTTTATTTTAGAACGATTTCTTATTAGGCCAGTGTATGGAAACCATGTTCGCCAGCTACTCGTTACACTCGGAGGAATGCTCGTTCTTAGTGAGTGTATAAAAATATTTTGGGGACCGAATCCAATTAGTGCAAAGTTACCGATATGGTTACAAGGTAGCTATACATTTGGAGGGGTTATATTAATAAAATACCGGTTGTTCGTTATTTTAGTTGGGATACTAATTTACATTGCTCTACTATTACTACTCAAAAAAACAAAGATAGGTCTTATGATCCGCGCTGGTGTAATGGATAAGGAGATGGTTCAAGCACTCGGCATTAACGTGAAAGCTATATTTTCGTTCGTCTTTCTATTAGGAGCAGGAATGGCAGCGTTAGGTGGATTCTTATTTGCACCATATTCAGGCGTTGTTTTCGCCGAAATGGGTATGCAATATGCAATTTTAGCTTTCATTGTAGTAATAATTGGAGGGTTAGGTAGCGTCCAAGGTTCAGCTATCGCTTCTTTAATTGTCGGATTAGCCGGAGCTTTTACAGCATATTTCATGCCAGATTTATCACTTGCAATCAATATGTTAATGTTACTGTTTTTCTTAATAGTGAAGCCAACTGGACTTGTTGGTGAAAAGGGGTGAAATGGTGAACAACACATCGAATCGAATTAAAGTATACTTCGGAGTATTTATGCTCATTTGTTTAAGTGTATTTCCGTTCGTAAATGATTCACGGAGCTTGTTAATTTTGTTCACTCAAATCTTCATCTTTGCTATTTTTGCAATGAGTTTTGATATATTGCTTGGTTATACAGGAATTGTATCGTTCGGCCACTGTATGTTCTTTGGAATAGGAGCATATGGGGTAGCACTTTTATTCGATCGGCAAGGTGTATCAATAACAAACTTTTTCATAGGTATAATAGCGGCAATTATCGTTTCAGCAATCGTTAGTTATATAATCGGCTTGCTTTCTTTACGGTTGAAAAGTCATTTTTATGCAATGTTAACGCTCGCTATTTCACAGTTGTTTTTCGTACTTGCTGAAAAATGGCGTGGGCTAACTCACGGAGGAGATGGATTTACATTTGGAGTACCAGAAATATTCCGTGATCGTTTTACATTTTATTATGTAACGTTTATATGTTTAATCAATATTTTCATTTTGCTACGTCTTTTCACAAAATCTTCAATTGGGAAAGTATTAAAGGCAATTTCACAAAATGAACAAAGAGTTGAAGCACTTGGTTATAAAGTTCTTCATTATAAAATTATCGCAAGTGTAGTGGCAGGAATAGTTGCAGCGATTAGCGGTGGTCTATTCGTCATCACATTACGCTTTGTAAATACGACTGTATTTTCAATTGAAATGACGTTAAATGCATTATTGATGACAATGATTGGAGGGGGTGGAACGTTAATCGGAGCCATTGCAGGAGCTGGTATCATTGAATCACTAAAATATTATTTATCAGAATTAGCGACGGAGTATCCGATTTTTGAAAGATGGACGATTATTCTAGGGTTATTGTATATAATCGTGTTACTAGTTTTTCCGAAAGGATTAGTTGGAACGGTTAAGCAGTTGAAGAGTGTTAAAAGGAGTAAGAAGGAGAAAAGCGCAGGTGTGGAGCAGAACGTGTGAAAAATCAATTGTATATAAAAAAAATCCCTCTTTTATATACGTTCAAGAGGGGTTTTTATTTTGAAAAAAGTTTGTAAACAAAGTCATTCTATTACTCAAATAGTTCATCAGGGGTATGCTTAATAAAGTTTCGATTCGTAAAAAAATGAACAGCTAATTTCTCTATTGGAACATTTTCAATTGTTACTAACTTATCATTTTTAATCGGTAAAAAAGCTATCCCATTTCCCTCAACGATAAATTCTTCCATAAGCGAATAAGAATCTAACTGTTGAAGTTGGCGCTGAGATAGATTGTTTTCTTTTAAAAATTGTATTGTCTTATTTCTAAAAGGGCACTTCTTGTCATTACTAACGAAGAAAAGTTCTTTTGAATAGTCAATGGTACACTTTTCTTTCGCTTTTAATAAACCTACAGAAATTGAAGTGGTGAATACTTTTTTAAACGCTGCGTCAGGATAATCCTCATAAGTTATGACCATATCAACTTTTTGTTGCTGTAACAGTGTTTGTAAGTGGCTACTACTTTCAATGTATAGTTGGTAACTCCTAAAATTTTCTTTAATGCGCATACTTAAATAATTTGTCAAAATAGATTGTGATGTCGCAATTACATAAGAAGAACCACTCGTTTTAATTTCATTTTTTGCTTCTTCTAACAGAGTTAATATTCTATTCGTGTAGTCTAATAAAATGTCACCAGAAGGTAACAATGAAACACCTTTGTTATCTCTATGTAGTAATGGTGTTTCTAACTCTTGTTCTAATTTTTTTATTCGCTCCGTTATATTCGGTTGCACATAACCTAGCTCTTTAGCAGCTTTACTAATAGAGCCTTCATTCGCTACAGTTTTAAATATGATAAGATCATTTATTTCCATTCATTTCAGCCCCTTATACGGTATCATTATAAATGATACCAAACATAATTTATACCTATTTTACGTTAGTTAGCCATCGGTTTATCATTATGTATATAAGATTGAAAGTGAGTGATAAACATGATTGGAATGCAATATAAGGTTATTTTGCCAAAGGATTATGATATAAGGATTATTAGAGAAAGGGTAAAAAAGAATGGTCATAAAACAGATGGTTTTCAAGAGTTGAATTTTAAGGCCTATTTAATTACTGAGGCAGGTAAGGACGGGAATTTCTATAATTGCTATGCACCTTTATATATTTGGAATGGTCATGAAGGGATGAACAAATTTATCTTTGAAGGGTATTACGATAATATTTTACAATCGTTCGGGTGGCAACAAATAAATATAGGTGTTCCATTCGTTGTTAATGTAAGTAATGACTTTAGAAAAAGTAGATATGTTGTTGAATATGTAGGGAGTATTTCTCAAATGGATTCATTGATTGGGGCTCAATTTAATATTTCGAATCAGAATGTCCAGAATACAGAAAATTGTATAGGGAATGTAATAGTCTATAACCCAGATAAGTGGGGATATAGTCATTTTGATTTTTATGAAGAAAAGCCTGAAATTGAAGCAATGAAGGATATTACAATATATGAAGTTCTACACATTTCACAGTAGATGTGGAATTGAAATATAGATTAATTATTTATAAAAAATCCATTTTGATTCAAGTAAAAAGGTTCAAAATGGATTTTTCTTGGTTATCTTATGTATACTCAAAACAAATTACTGCTTTTCTTAATTCTTTATTAAAGAATAAGTATATACGATCTGCACCATAAGCTTGAAAATAATATCCTGTAACAAATCCAACATACGTAAATGGATGACCATATTCATCTTTTGGCACATATAGAAGATTAGTATAGTCAAAAATTTCGTCTTCGTTAACGCAGTCTTCTAATAATTCTTTACCTTCTTCTGTCATAAAACGTACATCATTTAGGATACCATTTATCTCGGGATAATTTAATCCCCAGCCATTTGTTTGTTTTTTAGCAAACTCTTGTTCTAATATTTCTACAGATGTAAATTCTTTTCCAAAGCTAGAATAAGGATAAATTTTTTGGTTACGTTGAAAATATTCTTTACGGATTTGATAATTTTTTTCATTACTCTCGTAGGCTTGTTCTATCACATCAGAATTCCTTTGTTCGATTTCGAAATAATTCCAATCTGCTTCGAATTTATACTTCCCATCAATGACATCGAAGCCTAACGTATCTGCTTTTGTAAAATTTGTGTGAAATGGTTTGGTGAAATCACCAACGCACCCATCATGGATTTCTTTTGCTGACACAATATGTAACCATTCGTTCGATTCAGGTTCAATACATTGCAAGTTTATAGAGCAAATGGGTAAAAAGTGTTTTTTATGCAGTTCCAAATTATCATAAAATACTTCTTCATATGCAGGAAACGTTTTTATAAATTGTTTAGAAATATGCATGTTCAGCCCACCTTAATACGAGTGTTTTGTTTAATTTTATCATTTTATTTGAATTTTTTCTTATTTAAAATTTTATGATACTCATAGTTATGATAAGAAAGAGTTCGTAAGTAAGGTAGATATCTTATTTTTGAGATTTTATCATATGCCGAACAGACGAGAGATGAAGTAATACTTCATACTTATACACCGCTTTACTACATTCGACAAACAACGACAATATACTGTTCATTCATCTGTTATTATAGTATATAGTTTTTGGGAATCTGTATCATTTTCACATTGGGGGAAGGGAATATATGTTTAAAAAAATCGGGACAGTCACTTTAGCAGGAGCATTAGCTTTCAGTTTATCGGCATGTGATGAGAAGAAAGAAGCAGCTAAAACCGTATCAAATAATACTAAGGAAGAACAAGGTAGTGCAAAAAAAGAAAATACGAAGAATGAAGATACAAGGGAATATAGTGTTGAAAAAACAACTCAAATTAGAGATCAAAAATTAACAGTCCATAAGGTACAAATAGCACAAGTGGCAGAGTATGATAAGTTGGAAAAAGGTAATGAGTTTGTTATTGTTCATGTCACAGTAGAGAATATTGGTAATCAAAAAGTTAGAATTAATCCATTAGATTTTTACCTTGAAAGAGGCGATGGAAGTATTGTCGACCATACATTTTCAACTAGTAATAAAAATATTTTTAAAATTAAAGATGTAGATCCAAATGGTAAGTTAACAGGAGCGATAACATTTGAAGCGAAAAAAGGGGATTCAAATCTTCAATTAATTTATAGACCTGATGTTATGTCTAAAGAGGAAGTAAAAGTGGAACTTAAATAATTTATCCCGTAAAAGCCCTATTGGTGTAAACAAGGGTCTCTTATGCAAACCTATACAAGTTTTACTTGAAGATGGTAATCTTGAATGAATTTACGGTACGATAAAAGAAAATAATAGGTTAGATGGTGTGAATTTCAAACATACCGTTTTGGAAAACAAAAATAAATGCATGATAAGGATTAGGCGTTGGAGCTTAATCCTTTTTTTATGGAGATGTAGAGAATGGTAAGTAGACCTAATAGTACATGAGTAATACCTTTGGTTAAGTTCAAGTAAGTTGAGTTATATAAAAAAATGTAATTATCACTTGCATTAACATCACTTGCGTAGTAAAGTGACAATAAGATAAACGCCAGGAAGTGATAAAACATGCGTGATAATACGATAGGATCGTTAATATGGTTACGTTTAATACGATTTACGAATCAAAGTAATCAAATGTCAAACGAATTTTTAAAACGGTTTGATTTAACGACAGCCCAATTTGATGTCCTTTTGCAAATACGGACATACCAGCCGTTGACACAAATGGAGTTAGCTGAAAAGGTTACTGTTACGCAAGGCGGTATTTCTCGAATGTTAACTCGTCTTGAAAAAGAAGGATATATTGTACGAAAGCAAGATTGGAAAACGAAAACCATTAGTCTTACAGAGCAAGGGGAAGCAGCTTTAGAAAAAGCATTGCCAGAGCAACTTGCATTTCAATCATCATTTTTTGATGATGTATTGAACGAGGAAGAACAGAAAATACTATACGAGTTAATGACAAAAGTTCATAAGCATAGTGAAAAAAAAGAATTACCGCAAGAGTAATTTTTTTTACAGAATCAATTGACTAATCAAGTGATAAAAGGAGGAAGCTTTATGTATACAATTCCAGGACACCACCACATTTCTATGGTAACAAAAAATGCGAAAACGAATAATGATTTTTATCGAGATGTTTTAGGACTACGACGAGTGAAAAAGACAGTCAATCAAGATAATCCTTTTATGTATCATTTGTTTTACGGGGATTTGACAGGTAGTGCAGGGACTGAACTATCATTTTTTGAAATGCCGAATGTTGGGAGAACAATTCATGGTACGAATGCGATAACACAAATAGGATTACTCGTACCTTCAATAGAGAGCCTTACATTTTGGCAGGAGCGTTTTAAATCACTTCAAGTGACACATGGAGAAATTACAATATATGCCAAGCGAGATGCACTGCATTTTGAAGATCCAGACGGTCTCCGCTTAGTACTGTTAAATAATAACGGTGAAGAAGTACCAGAATATTGGACTGCATGGAATGAATCTTCTGTAAAGCAAAATCATCGTATTTTAGGCATGGGTACAGTTGAAATGACTGTAAGGGACTTAAATAAATTATCAAAAACGTTAACAGATTTGTTTGGGTATAAAGAAGTATCTCTCTCTGAGGGTGAAGGGATATATCAATCTGTCCTAGGTCAGTCTTTCGGAGAAATTTTAGTGAAAGAGCAAGAGGGAGAAAATGAAAGACCTGGAAAGGGAAGTATTCATCATGTAGCAATTCGTGTGAAAAATGATGAAGAGCTAAACTATTGGAATGAAGCAGTGAAAGAAAAAGGTTTTGAAACGACGGGGATTATTGATCGTTTTTACTTTAAAAGTGTATATTTCCGTGAACCCAATGGGATTTTATTTGAAATTGCGACTGACGGACCAGGTTTTACTATAGATTCAGCAGTTGAAGAATTAGGAAAAGAACTTGATTTACCACCATTTTTAGAAGAGAGAAGACAAGAGATAGAAGAGAAGTTAACACCACTTGATTAAGGGAGAGAGCAACTATGGAAAAATACCGTATGGATACAAGTAAAGGAATTGAGTTTGGATTATATTCAATTGGGGATCATATTTTAAATCCACATAATGGAGAGAAAATTACTCCAGAGAAAAGAATTCATGAACTAATTGAAACAGCTAAGATAGCAGATGAAGCCGGGCTTGATGTGTTTGCTGTCGGTGAAAGCCATCAAACGCATTTTACAACGCAAGCACATACAGTTATTTTAGGAGCTATTGCGCAAGCAACGAAAAATATAAAAATTGCAAGTTCAGCAACGATATTAAGTACATCAGATCCAGTTCGAGTATATGAAGACTTTGCAACAATTGATTTAATTTCTAATGGCCGTGCTGAAATCGTAGCTGGTCGAGGATCTCGTATTGGAGGATATAGTTTACTTGGTTATGATGTAAATGATTATGAAGAGCTATTTGAGGAGAAGATGGATCTTTTATTAAAGATTAATAAAGAGGAACATGTCACATGGAATGGGCAGTTCAGAGCACCACTTGAGCACGCTTCGATTATTCCAAGAGCTAAAAATAATAACTTACCAATTTGGCGTGCTGTAGGTGGTCCGCCAGCAAGTGCGATTAAAGCAGGACGCGCAGGTGTTCCAATGATGATAACAACACTTGGCGGACCAGCTATTAATTTTAAAGTTTCAGTAGATGCTTATCGTGAGGCGGCTGCGCAAAATGGATTTGATCCAGCGAGTTTACCGATTGCAACAACGAGTTTATTCTATACAGCAGAAAATTCACAAGATGCGCTTAGTGAATATTATCCCCATATTAATGCTGGAATGATTGCATTGCGTGGTGGTGGGTATCCGAAGCAACAATTTACAAATGCGTTAGATTACCGTGATGCGTTAATGATTGGTAGCCCGCAGCAAATCATTGAAAAAATGCTTTATCAATATGAATTGTTCGGACAGCAACGTTTTATGGCACAAATTGATTTCGGCGGTGTACCATTTAATAAAATTGAGAAAAACATTGAATTAATTGCTACTGAAATTTTACCAGCTGTTAGAAAACATACAGCGAAATAATTTAAAAATACCGAGAATCCAATGGATTCTCGGTATTTTTTTCTGTATTTATCTCGCTATTAGCGGGAAGTAAAAATCCCACCTCAAAATTAGGCTGAAGCAAAGAGGTTACATCGTCCATAAACGCTTGATTGGCGAGGGCTAATAATCAGTGGGGGATGAACAAATCCCCCGCTGATTAAAGTTTCACTTTATTTCGTTTGAAAAAATGACAAAGAAATGAATTTTTAGTTTAGAGAGAAGAGTCTTATTTTCTATTTTTGAATAGCAAAATGATAGGATTGAATTTAGGAAATGCATTTTTCTCTTGACAAAAATCTAGCGTTTTTTCTGGTTAGTTTCAAGGACATTTTTTGGAATAAAAGTCAAGTGTACAAAGAGGGATGGGGATACTTTTATTGATAAAAGAGTAAGTCTTACATTCGAAGAATGCATTTTAATAACGTGAAAAATATAATTCAAAAAAATACCAAAAGACATATTTCAGACAAAATGATGTCAATAATACGTCAAAAATCATCTGAATTTATTATGTAAGTATATTATACAATTCGATTAACGAATCAAAACACTACAGAAATAGTGAAAAGGTAAAAAATAGCATTGCAATAGTTTGAAAAACTGAAATTTTGCATTTTTCGACAATACATACAAGATGTTTTTGTCTTTTCGCATTTCTTAATAATTGAGTTTTTTTAGATTGCTCAATTAATTTTAATTATAAAAACTATGAAGGAAGTGATTTTAGTATGGAAACGCTCGAATTGGCACGAATACAGTTCGCATCAACAACGATTTTCCATTACTTTTTTGTTCCGCTGTCAATTGGTTTAGCTTTTATTATTGCGATAATGCAAACGTTGTATGTGGTAAAAGGACAAGAAGTATATAAGAAGATGGCGAAGTTTTGGACGCAATTATTCCTTATTAACTTTGCAGTAGGTGTAGTAACAGGTATTTTACAAGAATTTCAGTTTGGTATGAACTGGTCCACATATTCACGTTTCGTAGGTGATGTATTTGGTCCATCACTTGCAATTGAAGGATTACTAGCATTTTTCATTGAGTCTACATTTTTAGGTTTATGGGTATTCGGTGAAGATAAATTACCGAAGCGAATTCACTTATTATGTATTTGGCTCCTTTCAATTGGAACAATGTTATCAGCGTTTTGGATTTTAACTGCAAGTGCATTTATGCAGTCACCTGTAGGGTATGAAATGGCAGCAGATGGTCGTGCGCAAATGAATGACTTTTTAGCGATTATTCAAAATCCACAATTATGGGTACAGTTCCCGCATACAATTACAGCGGCAATTGCAACAGGTGCATTCTTTATTGCGGGTGTAAGTGCATGGAAAATTACAAAAGGACAAGAAACTGTAGTATTTAAAAAATCGTTCCGAATTTCTATCATTGTTGGAACGATTACAACAGCGCTTGTATTGTTCTTCGGTCATGCACAAGCACAACAATTAATTAAGACACATCCAATGAAAATGGCTGCAGCTGAAGCGCTATGGAATACGAGTGAGGATCCAGCGCCATTTACAGCATTTGCGAAAATTGATACAGAGAAGAAAGAAAATTCATTTGAAATTCAAATCCCTTATATGCTAAGTCTATTGTCGTATGATAAGTTTAGCGGTCAAGTTGAAGGGATGAATCAAATTCAAAAACAATATGAAGAAAAATATGGACCTGGAGATTATATTCCTCCAGTGCATACGATGTTTTGGAGTTTTAGAGCAATGGTAATGAGTGGAACATTCATGTTACTTCTAGGAGCTTACGGATGGTTCTTATCAAGAAAAGATCGTTTAGCTGAAAAAACGTGGTATTTAAAAGTAATGGTGTATGCAATTTCTCTTCCGTTCATTGGTAATACAGTAGGATGGATTATGACTGAAATGGGTCGTCAGCCTTGGGTAGTATTTGGTGTAATGAAAACAGAAGATGCTGTATCACCCAATGTAACATTCGGTGAAGTATTATTCTCACTTATTTCATTCACATCAATGTATTTAATTATGGGTGGAATTTGTGTGTACTTATTTGTTCGTACTATTAAGGGACATACGAATAAGAAAACGAAAAAGGATTATCAAAGCCATGATCCATTTGATAAGGAGGAAGAGTATGTTATCTCTTAATGAGTTGTGGTTTTTAGTTATTGCAATCTTATTTGTTGGATTCTTCGTACTGGAAGGTTTCGATTTTGGTGTAGGAATGGTTTCAAGATTTTTAGGAAAGAATGATTTTGAAAAACGAGTTTACTTGAATACAATAGGACCGTTCTGGCACGCGAATGAAGTATGGCTTGTTTGTGCTGGTGGCGCTATGTTTGCGGCATTTCCGCACTGGTATGCAACTTTATTTAGCGGTTTTTATGTTCCCTTTGTATTTATGCTACTTGCTTTAATTTTAAGAGGTGTTTCCTTTAAATTCCGGGCGAAAATAGATAATCATAAATGGAAGAGTGCATGGGATTGGGGTATGTTTCTTGGAAGTATGCTACCTCCTATCCTTTGGGGAGTTGCGATTGCAAACTTTATGGTAGGTGTACCTATCGATGAGAGTAAAAATGTTGTAGGTGGATTCTTGCAATTACTTCATCCATTTGCGTTACTTGGAGGAGTAATGTTCCTTCTGCTATGTATTGTTCATGGACTACAATTCCTTACAATACGTACAACGGGTAAATTGAGAGAACGTGCACGAATTGCTGCAATAAAAATTGCACCATTTTCATTAATAACACTTCTTATTTTTGCTGGTATAGGGTTATGGAAAACCGATATTTTCACTGCCCATGGTACAGAATGGATTATGGTACCAATTGGAGCTTTTGTAGCACTATTAGCGTCCACTTTATTAAATAAAAGAAGAAGAGATGGTTGGGCTTTCTTTATGACGAGTTTAACAATCATTTTACTAAGTGCGAGTGTATTTATCGGTATGTTCCCACGTGTTATGATTAGCTCTTTAGGAGCAATGAATGATTTGACAATTTACAATGCAGCATCAGGAGCTTATGCATTAAAACTTATGACTTACTTTGCGATTGCTATTTTGCCTTTCGTTATTGGAAGCCAAATATGGAGTTATTATGTATTTAGACAACCTGTTAAGTCAGACAACGATTTGGAGTACTAATGAAAAGAAAAAGAGGACTTCCGTCTTATCCCGGTAGCCGTATGTTATATGTAGCGTTAACGATTATTAGTATTTTAGAAGTTTTTAGTATTATTGCGCAAACAGTGTTTTTAGCGAGAGCTATTACGTTTTTATTTAATGGAGAAACAGTGCAATCTGTGTTGAATGAAACTGTTTATTTTGGGGTCATGTTTGCAGCGCGCCACATGTTGGTTCGAATATCACAAATTTTAGTGGAACGTTTCGCTGAAAAAACAGGAACGTTGCTAAGAAAGCAATTAATAGAGGCATATTTCACGTTAGGACCAAGATATGTTCAAACTGTCGGAACAGGTCATCTGGTTACCTTATCGATTGAAGGGATTGAAAAATTTAAAACATATATTGAATTGACAATCCCTAAAATGATTAGAAGTAGTATCGTTCCGGGATTAATTGTACTATATGTTTTTACGCTGGATATTAAGTCTGGAATCATTTTAGTTGTAACGATTCCTATTGTAATCATATTTATGATTCTTTTAGGATTAGCAGCGCAGAAAATGGCTGATAGTCAATATGAAACATATCGTGTACTTTCTAATCATTTTGTAGATACGTTAAAAGGGTTAGAAACATTAAAGTATTTAGGGAAAAGTAAACAGCACGAAGGAAAGATTGAAAAGGTTAGTAAAAGATATAGAAAAGCAACGATGCGTACTTTGCGAGTTGCTTTTCTTTCTTCTTTTGCATTAGATTTCTTTACAAGTTTATCAATTGCGTTTGTGGCAGTAGGTTTAGGAATTCGTTTAATAGACGGAACGATTCTTTTATTGCCTGCTCTTACAATATTAATTTTAGCTCCGGAATATTTTCTACCGATTAAGCAAGTTGGAGCGAATTATCATGCTACATTAGATGGCCAACTTGCGATGGAACAAATAGAGGGAATTCTACAGCAACAAAAAGAAATAGAAAAGAAAGATTCAAATGTAGATATAGTATGGAATTCTTCAAGTAGCTTGAAATTACAAGATGTAAAAGTAAATAACGATGAATCTAAAAAGGCTATATTAGAGGGAATTGACTTTGCTTGGCAAGGTAACGGTGCTATAGGCATTATTGGTGAAAGTGGGGCAGGGAAATCAACTTTAATCGATGTGTTAGCAGGATTTCTCTCTCCGTCCGGTGGGAAAGTGTTAGTAAATGGTGTGGGAATTGACGGATCTACTCGTGAAGATTGGCAAAAAAATATTGCTTATATTCCACAGCAACCATATATTTTCCCACTTTCATTAAAAGATAATATTTGTTTCTACGAGACAAATACAACGGATGAAGAAATGAAGAAAGTTATTCATGATGTAGGGCTTAGCTCACTCGTTGCATCCCTTCCGAATGGGATGGATGAAAGAATTGGAGAAGGTGGACGTATGCTTAGTGGCGGACAAGAACAACGTGTCGCTATGGCGCGTGCACTTTTAAGTGAAAAACCAATCATTTTATTAGATGAACCTACGGCGCATCTTGATATTGAAACTGAATTTGAAATAAAGCAATCGATGTTACGTCTGTTTGAAGGTAAGTTAGTATTTCTTGCAACACATCGTCTGCATTGGATGAAACAAATGGATCATATTTTTATTTTAAATAAAGGGAAAATTAAAGAAAGTGGAACGTATGAAGAACTGTTAAAGAAAGAGACATTACATTTTCATAGGGAAGAGAGGGGAGAGAAATGAGTAACTGGATTAAACCTTATATACAGCAAAATAAAGGTAGAATGACTTTAACTATTTTCCTTGGGCTTCTTGGAGTTAGTTCAGGTGCGATGTTACTTTTTATTTCAGGTTATTTAATCTCTAAATCTGCTCTTAGACCAGAAAATGTAATGGCTGTATATGTTCCGATTGTTGCAACACGTGCGTTTAGTATAGGGCAAGCTGTTTTCCATTATATAGAGCGTTTAGTGGGACATGATGTCGTACTACGCATATTAGAACGAATGAGAACGAAACTATACAGAATAGTAGAACCACAGGCGTTATTTTTCCGTTCGCGATTTCAAACGGGTGATGTGTTAGGCGTACTATCCGAAGATATAGAGCATTTACAAAACCTATATTTACGTACAATATTCCCTAGTATATTAGCACTAGTTGTATATAGCATTTTCGTACTTGTTATCGGTACATTTGACTTCGTATTTGCACTGATTGCTGGTTGTATGTTAGCTATTATCGTTTTTCTTCTTCCATTCGTATCATTACTATTGATGAGGCGAAATCATGTTACTTTAAAGCAGGGAAGAAGCCGTTTGTATCAACAACTAACAGATGCAGTCTTTGGATTATCGGATTGGCAGGCAAGTGGTCGAAAAGATGAATTTATTAATGAGTATGTAGAGCAAAATGATCGATTGTTAAAAACAGAGAAGAGATTGAAACGCTGGTATCATATTCGAGACAGTCTCATTCATTTAGTAGTAGGTATTGTAGTTATTTCAATGATTATATGGACTGGGAATGAAGTGGCAAGTGAACAGATTGCACCTACAGTTATCGCGGCCTTCGTATTAATGACTTTATCTGTAACGAATGCGCTTATTCCGATTTCAGATGCCATCGATCGAATCCCATCTTATGTAGAATCTGCTCATCGTCTGAATCGTGTAGAAAGTGATAGTGTTTTACATGATGAAATGGATTTGCATGAAGATAAGGATTACGGTGCACCAAAACATGTAGATATTGAACTGAATCATGTATCGTATAGTTATCCAGACAGTAACGAGACTGTATTAAAAGATATATCGTTACAAATAAAAGCAGGAAAAAAAATTGCCATTTTAGGTAGAAGTGGGACAGGGAAATCTACTTTACTAAAATTGTTAACAGGGGCGTTAAGTCCGGTACATGGACAAGTTTTATTGAATGGTGAACAAGCGCATACGAATCTTTTATCCAAATATATTTCCGTATTAAATCAAAAACCGCATTTGTTCGATACGACAATTGGAAACAATGTGCGAATCGGTAAACCAGAGGCTAATGATGAAGAGATATGGAACGCTTTAGAGAAAGCACAATTAGCTTTGCATATCGCTTCTCTTCCAGATGGATTACAAACAAAAATGCATGAAATGGGGAAGAGATTTTCTGGTGGAGAAAGACAAAGGGTTGCTTTTGCTAGAACGCTTATGCAAGAAGCGCCGATTATTGTACTTGATGAACCTACTATCGGGTTAGATCCAAAGACAGAGTTATCTTTAATAGAGACAATGTTTTCTGCAACGGAAGAAAATACAGTCATTTGGATTACGCATCATCTTGTAGGAATTGAACATGTAGATGAAGTTATATTCCTTGATCGTGGTCAAATTGTAATGCAAGGAAGTCATGAGCAATTACTTAAAGAAAATGAGAGATATCGTATGCTTTATGAGCTAGATAAAGGAATATAATTTGATTAAGTACTTATCGTAAAAATAGCTGCACCTTATGGTGTAGCTATTTTTTGTTAAGGAATATATATTCATTTCAACGTATAGATTTATTTGGCTCAATACTGTTTTAGGATGGTAATCATTATGAATGGAAAGCTGTAAATCAAATGTCTGTATTATTGAGTGTGTATATATAGGAGTGAAAAGTAGGATATTTTGTTACGAGCTTGCATAAAAGTATAAAGGTTCCATGCGGTTTTAGTCATGTGATTTTGTGTCGCGTATATAAATAATATGCGAAAAGGTGGAGGAATAAGATGAGAGGTCATTTTGAAAAAAGTAAAGAGGCGATAGATCGAATGCCATTGGTGAGTGTATTAATTCCTACTTATAATCGTCCTCACTACTTTGAAAAAGCATTATGTAGTGTGTTAGAACAAATATATCCTAATATAGAAATTATTATTGGAGATGATAGTACGAATGACGAAACAGAAAAGGTATTACAAAAATATTTGTGTAAGTATTCAAATATTAATTATATAAAAAATAGCTCAACTCTAGGGCAATTTGAAAATGCACTTATGTTATGTAATGAGGCGAACGGCGAGTATATTAACTTTTTAATGGATGATGATATATTTCATGTTAATAAAATTGAAAAAATGATGAAATATTATGTCAATGATTTAAATCATGAAATTAAGCTCGTAACATCCCATCGCCAAGTAATTGATGATGAAGAGAACGAATTAAGACATATTTATTCAACAGTACGTCTATTTGAAAATGACACAATAGTAGATGGGGTGGAATTAGCAAATAGGGTAATTGTAAATCAAAAGAATTATATAGGAGAACCTACAACGGTATTATTTCGTAAAAATGATTTGAAAGAACCGTATGGTATGTTTGATAAAAGGAGGTATCTATGCAACGTAGATATCGCCTCATGGTTATCCTTATTAAGTAAAGGAAAAGCAGTATATATAGCGGAGACACTTAGTTACTTCCGATTACATCCAGGTCAACAGTTAAATGAATCTAATAAACTTATGGATGGATTAGAAGATTTTTCACATAGTATTATAGTTGGAGAAAAATATGGTTTTTTAGCTAATGAAACAGAGTTAGACAAAGCAATAACTAATTTTCTAGACTATGCAAGAAGAATAGTTCCATCATCACTATTATATACATTAGATTTTTATCAACAAATTAAGCTAAAGAAAATTAATATAGAAAAGAAAAAACAATATATGAATTACAACTCTCATTTACCGAAAGTTAGCATACTTATTCCTGCCTATAATAAACCTCATTATTTGGAATTAGCTCTCAAAAGTGCTTTGAAACAAACATATGAAAATATTGAAATAATAATTTCTGACGACAGTACGAACGTTGAAGTTCACGCGATGATCCAACCATATTTACGTGAATATGAATGCATTACATATGTTAAAAATGAAACCCCATTAGAAGCTGAGAACTTTAATAAATGTATAGAACTTGCAACTGGAGAGTATATAAACTTTTTATTAGATGATGACTTATTTCATCCTGAAAAGATTAAAAAAATGATGAATTGTTTTTTTAGAATAGAAAACATTTCGTTTGTGACATCATATCGGGAACTAATTGATGAGAATGGAGAGGTTTTACACCCATCAACATTGAATATGAAAATTGCCAAAGAAACTACACTTTTTGAAGGGAAAGAATTAGGGAATTATATGTTAAAAAACTTGAAAAATGTAGTTGGTGAACCTACAACAGTTCTGTTTAATCGGAAGTTTTTTGGAGGGGAGTTTGGTTGTTTTAAGGGGAAAGCTTATTCTGCTATTCATGACATTGCAACATGGCTCGATATGATGAAGAAAGGTAGAGTCGTTTATATACAGGAACCGCTTAGTTATTTTAGACAGTATAGTGGACGAAATCAAAAGCAAAAGCAGTTTATATTCATGACAATTGAGGAATGGATTGAATTAATAATAGATGCATATAATAGTGGATTTTTAAATGATGAGCAAGATTATAAAGAGTGCTTGACTTATTGTTTGGAAAATGCGGTGTTCATAATGAAAGATGCAGTAAGAGGTGGACATTTAAATGAAATTGATAATGGAAAGATAGAGAAGGCACTAAATAAGGTAGTTACTCGTATATTTGAGAAAGAAGTATGTTATTGTCAATATTGCAATCAACAATTTGCAAAATTTTCCCCTTGGCCAGCACATTACGATTTTCCAAAATATAAATTCGAGATGTGGAATAAAGATACGGGGATTTGTCCGGTATGTGATTCGATGGATCGTGAAAGGTTATATCGTGTTTATATTGAAATGGAAACTGATTTATTAAGTGGAAATGATACTGTACTTCATATTGCACCGGAAGCAAAGGTAAGAGGATGGTTTAGTCAGTATAAAAACATTACATATGTATGTGGAGATATTGAACCGAAGGATCCGTTAATGAAAGAAATAGATGTTACAAGAATTGTATATGAAAATAACACATTTGATGTGATTTTATGTAACCATGTATTAGAACGCGTTTTCGATGATGAAAAAGCGATGCGAGAGTTATATAGAATATTAAAGCCAAATGGATGGGGAATTATTCAAGTGCCAATCGTAATGAATGTAGATTCTATTATAGAGAATGAATTAATTGTAACACCGAAATTAAGAAAATTAGCTTTTGGTCATGAAGATCATGTAAGAATTTATAATCAATCAGGATTTATTCAACGATTAATGAATGCAGGATTTAAGGTGGAACTGTATAACATAGCTGAAAAACAAGGAATGAAAAGCGCTAAGAAATTTGGGTTATCTGAAACAGATATGCTCTATATTGTCCGAAAATGATAGGCAAGAGATGTGTATTGAGGGGAAGTGATATCCCCCATCTACAGGGGGGAAGGACCTTTAAAACAACGTTTTGAAGAAGCGTTCATTCTTTAAAAAAAGAATGAATGCTTCTTATTTTAATTATAGAGCAGCGTGTATCGTATTTTTAGGTTTTAAATTTAGTTGACCAAGGCAATACTGAGCCATAGTGAATGTAAAGTTGGAGGGCGAGTGTATATGTTTGATGAGGATGGGATTGTTTTAATTATGGAACCAGCTGATGAAAGAAACTTGAGGAGATTTATTTTTACAGTGCCAAAGTCAGTTTATGAAAAGAAGGGGCTGTCATTACACTATGGAACAGCTATAGGACAAGGATATATGGATATAATTGAAGATATTATTAGCGTACATATAGAAATTGATGTTGTAACAATAATAGGGCATGTAAGTGGGTAAATTGCTATTTGAAAAAAGGTTATAAGCAATTAAGCTAGAAGTTATGAAGGGAAGCTTACAGACAATTATAAAGACGAAGGGAGTCTAAAATGAAAATAAAATCAATTTTATTAGTATTGATAGTTTCAATTGGTTTAATAGGTTGTTCGATAGTAGAGGAAGGAAAGAACTCATTAGATTATGCTCAAAAGGCAACAGACTATGTGAATGAAATAAGCGCATTTGCAAATGAAGCTCCAGCGTTAGCGGAAAAGGCTGTTAATGATAAAGAAGCCCGAAAAGAATTGGAAGCGAAGCTAAATGAAATTAAACAACATATACCAGCTTTTAATGAATTAACACCACCAGATGTTGCGAAGGATCTTCACCAACAAATCGTCGGATATAATGAAAAGTTAAATACATTAATTGATACGTCTATGAAGAAGGTAGAGGAAGGGAAAATTGATGTAGAGCAATTTAAAAACTCTGAGCTTATGCAGACGATGGATCAAGTGCGAGATTTGAAAGATAAGATACAAAATTTAGGTCAATAATGAAAAGCTCCGTTTTTCATAAACGGAGCTTTTCATTGTTTTCTAATGGTAAGTTCATTATATTTTCTTCCTATAATATAAGTGTGCTTAGACCGTCCATTTTTCTAAAATATGTATCGTTTTATTGGTCGCATCCAACTTAATTGGAATACCTATGGGCATAGTGATCATTGGATGCGTATGACAACAATCAAAGTCAGCTAGAAAAGGGATTCTTTGATTTTGTAGTACTTCTAATAGTATTTCGTAAGGTTTTCGATTCGTACCGCAATCATCAAATTGCTCATGTTTTCCAAGAATGATACCAGAGACTTTATCAAATACTCCGTTAAGTTTAAGTAAGGAAAAGCTTCTTTCAATAGTAGCTGCATCTTTTGAGCTATCTTCAATAAATAGAATATCACCTTCTTGAATAGGTGGCATATAAGGACTACCCCAAATTCCTTGTATTGTATTTAAGTTCCCGCCAATCATACGCCCAGTAGCTTGTCCATTCGTTACAGAAATCCAATTATTTGGTCTAAGTTCTTTTTCTTTCATTTTTTCTTCCCAATTAATAAATTCATCTGACCAAAATAACGGTTGCTTTATATTGTAAGGAAGAGGTTGATCGTTTAGTAATGTTTCTGAAAAATATTTGTATGTGTCATCTACAAAAGGCTCAAATTCTCCAAAAGAAGGAACGAGTGCAGGACCGTAAAATGTAGGAGTTCCTGTTTTTGCATAAATTCCTAGTAATAAAGCTGATACGTCTGAATATCCAATCATTATTTTAGGGTTATTTCGAAAAGTATCATAATCGATATAAGGTAATAATGAATTGGAATTCATCCCACCAATTGTTGACATGATACAAGAAATATTTGGATTTCTTATCAAATCATTTAGTTCATCAGCACGCTCTTGTATGCTGCCAGAACGATAATAATCATATTGATTTGTAAGTGAACCTTCCAATATATGAAACCCTTTCTGTTTTAAGTAAGATTTTGCTCGTTCAAACCTTTTTGGGGAAGTGTAGGTTGCTGGTGAAGAGGGCGAATAAATCCCAATAGTATCGCCGTATTTTAATGGTTTTGGAAGTATCATTTGTATGAATCCTTTCTATTAAATAGTTTGTTTATGAATTTATCATTGAATATTCTTATATTTCAGTATTCATAGTGTAACATAAATAGATTGAAATAATAATTGTTGTATATGAATAAATATACTTTTTACCTTGACGATATGCAGGAATTGTTGTTATGGTTGACTGTGAGTGTATAAAAGGTTTGCTAAAGGAGTTTTGAAATGAATCGGTTGAAATGGGGAAGAGTAACAATCCTATTAGTCATTATTTTAGGGATATGTTGGTTCTTATTCCAAGGAACTCAAAAGAGTACAACAAATGTAGAGGGACCACCTTTACAAGTGGCAGAGCTACCTAAAACTGGGTTAACTGAAAAAGTAGTTCCGTCAAAGTACATCCCACCAAAAGTTGATGCAAAAGCAGCTATGATTATCGATGCGAGTAATGGAGATGTTATTTATCAACATAACGAAAATGAAGCTTTTGCGCCAGCTAGTATGTCTAAGATGATGACAGCGTACCTTTTATTAGAGAGTGTACATAATGGGAAAGTTCGCTGGGAAGATCCGGTGAAAATGAGTGAGAAAGCAGCGCAAACAGAGGGTGCGAGAATCCCAGTCCAAGTGAATGACACATTGACTGTGAAAGACTTGTACCATGCATTAATGATTGAATCGGCAAATAATTCGGCGGTGGCGTTAGCAGAACATATGGCAAAGACGGAGAAAGATTTCGTTCAACTTATGAATGCAAAAGCGAAACAGTTAGAAATGTCGGAACATGCTAAATTCGCAAATGCATCAGGGCTACAAGAGCCTGATGGAAGTGAGACTAAGATGACAGCTGCCGATGTAGCAAAACTGGCGTATCATCTTATAAAAGATTATCCGGAGATATTAGAAGTGACTCACTTACGTCAAAGTCAGTTAGCATTTAATAATATTAATGTTATCAGTACAAATGACATGCTAAACAAAAATAATAAAAGTTTATATATAGAAGGAATAGACGGATTAAAAACAGGATTTACAGATAGTGCAGGGTACTGTTTTACAGGTACTGCAAAACAAGGAGATACTCGAATTATTACAGTAGTCATGGGGACTTCCAGTAAAACAAAACGTTTTACAGAGACGAATAAGTTAATGTCATATACATTTGGATTAGTTAATTAAGTAAAATGCTAAGTTAGAACATTACATGAGGAAGGCAGTTTATTGTTACTTATTTTTAGTAACGATAAACTGCTTTTTTATTTAAAACACGGGAAGTAAAAAGGTAAAAAATGTGAGAGTTATTATTTGAGTTTATCAATGTTTGTTGATAGTATAAAGTTATAAACTTATTAATAATAAGTTTGAAGGGGCGTTGTATGATGTATACATATGAAATAGCCTCAATTGAAAATTGGAGGGAATTATGATGGCAAAAGATTTTTACTCAGCAATTGAAGACAGAAGATCTATTTATGCAATTAGTAAAGAGCAAGTAGTTTCTGATGAGAAAATTCAAGAAGTGATTTATCATGCTGTAAAACATACACCTTCAGCTTTTAATTCTCAAAGTGCTCGTGTTGTTGTTTTATTAGGAGAACAACATGATAAATTATGGGATCTTACGAAAGAAACGTTACGGAAAATTGTACCCGAAAATAACTTTGCACCTACAGAAGAAAAAATGAATGCATTTAAAAGTGGTTATGGAACGGTTTTATACTTTGAAGACAGTGAAGTAGTGGAAGGGCTTCAAGAAAAATTTGCACTATATAAAGAGAACTTTCCAACTTGGTCACAGCAATCCTCAGGGATGTTACAATTTGCAATTTGGACAGCTTTAGAAATTGAAGGATTTGGTGCTACATTGCAACATTATAATCCATTAATTGATGAAAAAGTAAGAAAAGAATGGGATGTTCCAGAAAACTGGAAACTCACTGCGCAAATGCCATTTGGTAAACCAGTAGTACTTGCTGGCGAAAAAGAGTTCCAACCATTAGAAAATCGTGTGAAAATTTATAAATAAGGTAGAAATAATAAAAGGTGAACAGGGATACGACCTGTTCACCTTTTATTATCCCGCATTAACGGCCCGCAAACGCCCGATTGGTGAAGGATAATAATTAGTGGGATTTTTTTGTTGGCTATTTTTCATCTGATTTTCCAATTCTTTTTTACGTGTTTCAATAGTTGATATTTTTTGTAATGTTATAAATGAAACGAACTGAATAAAGGCGTAGTATAGTTCTATATTTTTGTTTATGTGATCGTCTATTATGTTTTTCACAAATGCACCTCCTTGTTCATTACTAGTAAGACTACAATTTGGAATGGTAGAAGTCGGCAGTCCTTAAATTCCCATTGTACATCTCTTTGTTGATAAGAGTTTCATATTATATGATTATATAAATAATAACAAGGATATTTCAAAAATTCCATAGTTAGTAAAAAATAGTC
This sequence comes from Bacillus cereus group sp. N31, assembly GCF_016483245.1. NCBI lineage: Bacteria > Bacillati > Bacillota > Bacilli > Caryophanales > Bacillaceae > Bacillus > Bacillus cereus group sp. N31. The sequence goes on from NZ_JAEHCH010000028.1 coordinate 60,727, forward strand.
AATGGAGTGTGTAATTTCTTTAACATAGAATGAGGTTTTGAGAACCAAATCTTACAATTCGTCAAATTATTTAAAAAACATAAATCGTATAGGAAATTAGTTTTCTAAAAATATTATACTATTGATTAATTAAGTAATTTTTGCCATGATAAGAGTACGCTTCATGTAATTCATTTTATCAAGGAAACATATAATTTGTTTTGTATTCGTTAATAAAATTTTTTTATTGGATAGAAAATAAGTATTCTATATTAAGATAATGAATGAGATGTCGAATTTTCATGCAATACATAAGGCATTTGAAGAAAATCGTTGCAAAATTACTATATTTAATGATAAAGTTCACATGAAGTTCACACGAAATTCACTTCGTTCATTTAAAATGAACTACGTGTGAAAAATAAAACTCTTGCTAAAAAATGGAACTGGATGAATATTTTACTTTGATAATATTGTAAAGTATTAAAGTTTTAAGTTTTTTTAAGAGGATAGTAGGGAAAGGAAGTAAAGACAACTTATGAAAAAAGTAATTGCAGGTTTAGCAGCAGCTTCTGTAGCTGGCGTTGCAGTTCCAGGAATGGATTCTGCTCATGCACAAGTTTCGAACGAAGCGCTAAAAGAAATTAATGGACAAACTCAAACACAAACTCAAACGACTGTAACTGAAACAAAAAAAGTAGAAACAACTTCTGAATTAAAATACACAGTAACTGCTGATGTATTAAATGTTCGTTCAGGTGCTGGTACAGGACATAACGTTATTTCTAAAGTAAAACAAGGTCAAGTACTACAAGTAATTGGACAAGAAAACGGTTGGTTCAAAGTAAGTGTAAACGGCCAAACAGGTTATGTAAGTGGTGACTTCGTAACAACTGGTGGTAACAAAGGAACAACTGTTCAACAAGGAACAGGTACTTACACAGTAAACGTTTCTTCACTTAACGTACGTACAGGCCCAAGTACTTCTCATACAGTATTAGGTTCTGTAAATAAAGGGAAAACAGTACAAGTTGTAGGTGAAGTACAAGATTGGTTTAAAATCAACTTCAACGGTGGAACTGGATACGTAAGCAAAGACTTCGTAACAAAAGGTGGTTCTGCTGTATCTAACGAAACACAAAAACCAACTACAAACAACAACAATACTACTACAGTTCAAACTGGTGGTTCTTATGTTGTTAACACTGGTGCTTTAAAAGTACGTACAGGCCCAGCTACATACAATGCTGTAATTGGTGGGGTAACAAACGGTAAAGTATTAAACGTAACTGGCGCAGAAAATGGTTGGTACAAGATTAACCATAATGGCCGCACAGGTTACGTAAGTGCAGACTATGTTAAGTTTGTAAAAGGTGGAGTGACTGGTGGTAACCAAGGTTCTAACCAAGGTTCTAACCAAGTACAAAAACCAACAGCACCTACAGGTGGAGATACGTCTTCAATCGCTGGATTCGCTAGATCTTTAAATGGTTCACCATACAGAACTGCTGGTACAACACCTGCTGGTTTTGACTGCAGTGGATTCATTCACTACGTATTAAATCAAACTGGTCATAAAGGCGCTCGTCAAACAGTTGCTGGATACTGGAGCTCTAAAACAAAAACTAGTAATCCACAACCTGGTGATTTAGTATACTTCCAAAATACTTATAAATCAGGTCCTTCTCACATGGGTGTTTACTTAGGAAACGGTCAGTTCATTAGTGCAGAAACTGATGCAACTGGTGTACGTATTAGTTCTGTAAGCAACTCTTACTGGAGCAAGCACATTTTAGGTTACACAAAAGCATACTAAGAAAAAGTATTTTATACTTTTCGTATAGAGAAAAGGCTTTCCAAGGAAACTTGGGAAGCCTTTTTATAGTTGAATAAATTGGAAGTTTAGTAGTTTTTATTTTAACTTTCCATTTAAAAATCGATCATATAAGTCATGAAAATAGTTAGGACGAAATAAGTTAGCAGCATGTCCTGCTAAAGGTATTTCCTTATATAGAACGTTTGGCAGAATAGATTTTAAATCAAATAGGCAAGATTTATAGAGATGATCTTGTTCACCCATTACCCATAATATAGGGTGGGGAAGTGATTTTAATTTAGATTTTAAATCGAATTCTAACCGGTGTCGTAATGATTGGGCAATTATGGATGAATGTAATTGTAATCCGAAACGGTAGTAAATATTTTTTGAAATGACTGCGAACGGATTCGCTTTTAATATGCCGCTTGGAAAAATAGTATTTGCGTATTGAGAGAGCCATTTAGAGTATTCGTCTCCTCGCTTCTCCCAAAATTTTTGAAATACGTTATATAAAAGGGATGGATTATTATAATGTCCACCAATATGACAAATGCTTAATACCTTTTCCGGGTGCATTTGTGCAAAAATAGTGGAGATATAACAGCCATAGCTTAAAGCGCAAATATGAGCCTCTGTAATACCTTCTTTTTCATATAATTTCAATAATTGATCTACGAGGCGCTGTAATGAAAATTCAATAGCTTCTCCTTTATCGTCGCCGTGACCTAATAAGTCATAAGTTATAATGTTGTAGGAAGCAGAAAATCGTTTATGCTCTTTTTTGAAGGCACGACGATTGCCAACTAACCCGTGAATAAAAATGATTGTTTCCTTTTCAGAATGTATATTTGTTTGCAAAAAGGATACTCCTTTCAATAACTGGAGATTTATATAGTATTTTAAATTAGTTATCTATAATTCACATACAATAATATTAAGTACCAGGTAATAATATCAGATGTTTATATCTGTTGTAAAGATGAGTTTTTATGTATATTTTGTAAAACTAGAAAAAGTGTGTTTACATTCAGTTTACATTTGTACTGTATTCTAGTTTTAGAAAGAGCAGTTTGGCTTAACACGAGGAGATGAACAGGAATGGAAGTTAGAAATGAAATGAAGAAAAAAGGAAGTTGGAGGCAGTTTTTACGCCTTATTCGAGATACAAATCCTCCGAAAGGGATTCTTGTTTTTGCATTGTTAATGAGTTTGCTTTCTACAGGAGCGAGTTTATTTATTCCGATGTTAACAAAAGGATTAGTAGATAATTTTTCGCTTTCGTCAATTAGTACAGGACAAATTGTTGGGCTAGTTGCCTTCTTTGTCATGCAAACCATTGCTGCAGGATTGTCTATTTATTTACTAAATTATATTGGGCAGAAGATTGTAGCTGGACTGAGAGAACGTTTGTGGAAAAAGGTGCTTGTTTTACCAGTATCTTATTATGATCAAAATAGAACAGGCGATACGATTAGCCGTATGACAAATGATACAGGTGTTGTGAAAACATTAATTTCTGAGCACTTGTCGAATTTATTAACAGGCGGTATTTCAATTGTTGGATCATTAATTGTATTATTTGTTTTAGATTGGAAAATGACAGCTTTACTCTTAACGGTTATTCCGTTATCTGTATTAATTTTAGTTCCTCTTGGACGAAAAATGTATAAGATTTCAAAAGCGCTTCAAGATGAAACAGCATCTTTTACAAGTGTGTTAACACAGGTGTTATCAGAAATTCGTTTAGTGAAATCTTCAAATACAGAAAAAAGAGAATATGAGACAGGTAATACAGGGATACAAAAGTTATTGCAATTTGGTTTAAAAGAAGGAAAAGTGCAAGCATTAATTTCACCAGTTATGTCGTTTGTTTTAATGGCACTGCTTGTTATTATCGTAGGCTATGGTGGAATGCGAGTTTCTAGTGGTGCATTAACAACAGGTGAACTTGTAGCATTTATTTTATATTTAGTTCAAATTATTATGCCAATGAGCCAGTTATCTATGTTCTTTACACAATTCCAAAAGGCAATTGGTGCAACGGAAAGAATTAATGCGATTTTAGAATATGAAGTAGAAGATCATGAAACTGGTGTGAAGGTTTCGAATGCTAAGCAGTCGATAGTTCTTGAAAATGTACATTTTGAGTATAACGAAGATGAGAAAGTATTGAACAATATTGATTTCACAATTGAATCTGGAAAAGTAACAGCGATTATAGGTCCAAGTGGTAGCGGAAAAACAACTTTATTTTCATTACTAGAACGTTTTTATGAGCCAACTGGTGGTGCTATTAAATTAGGAAAAGAATCAATTACGAGCTATTCATTGCAGTCATGGCGACGTCAAATTGGTTATGTATCACAAGATAGTCCGTTAATCGATGGAACGATTCGTGATAATATTTGTTACGGTGTTGAGGGCGAAGTGACGGATGCAGAAATTGAAAAAGTAGCAGCTATGGCATATGTTGATGCATTTATTCATGATTTACCAAATGGATATGCAACAGAAGTTGGAGAGCGCGGTGTGAAGCTTTCTGGAGGACAAAGACAGCGAATTGCGATTGCCCGAGCATTACTTCGAAATCCGCAAATTCTTATGTTAGATGAAGCAACTTCAAGTCTAGATAGTAAATCCGAGTCTGTCGTTCAAAAGGCATTAAATAACTTAATGAAAGGCAGAACAACTTTGGTTATTGCACATAGGCTTTCTACGGTTGTAGATGCAGATAAAATTATCTTTATTGAAAAAGGGAACCTTACAGGAAGCGGTACGCACGATGAATTATTACGTACACATGACATGTATCGTGAGTTTGCAACGCAACAATTGAAAATTAAAGAGGGCGCATTATAAAATGAATCATCAGTGGAGATTGTACTCCACTGATGATTCATTTTTAAAAAATATAAAAGATGCTTAGTAGAAAGGAAATGGTTCCTTTGATACCTAAAATTTTAATAGTAGACGACGATCCACATATTAGAGAACTCGTTTCTGTTTTTTTAGAGCGGGAAGGCTTTCAAACATATGAGGCAATTGATGGACTAGATGCTCTTCAGAAAATAGACGAAGTAAAAGTCGATATGGTTATTCTTGATATTATGATGCCGAATATGGATGGATATGATGTATGTTTTGAATTAAGAAAATACTATGATATCCCGATTCTTATGCTAACTGCCAAAGGGGAAACATCTCAAAAAGTAAAAGGTTTTCACCTTGGAACAGATGATTATCTCGTAAAACCATTTGATCCTATAGAATTAGTAGTGAGAGTAAAGGCGTTACTGAAACGTTACCAAATTACAGTATCGCAATCGATTCAAGTTGGAAATGTACTGTTAAACCGTAAAACGTTTGAAGTGACACTGGGGGAACAAACGGTTACGTTACCGCTAAAAGAATTCGAGTTACTTTTTACATTAGGATCTAAGGCGGGAAGAACTTGTTCGAGAGAGCAATTAATTGAAGATGTATGGGGATATGATTTTGAAGGGAATGAACGTACATTAGATGTTCATATTAATCGGTTACGTGAGAAGTTTCAAGAAGAGCAGTCGAAATTTAGTATTAAAACAATAAGAGGTTTAGGGTATCGCTTAGAGGTAAGTAAATGAGAAAAAGAAAACAAATGAGTAAGTTGAAGATATTGAAAGTAATTGGAGCGGTATTAGCACTCTTTTCTTTTCTAACAATAATTTGGTCTATCGCATTTTATGTATCATCAAGTATTATAAATGCTCTTGAAATAAACGTATCGCCGTTTGTTACGTTTTTAATTAGTGATATGGTCGGTTTTGTATTTATCGTTCTTATTTGGGTATTGATTGGAGTATTAATGAGACCGAAGCGAGAGGCAATGATTTGGGCTATTATTGAACCGATACAAAAAATTGCAAAAGGAGACTTCTCCGTAAAAATACGAAATGAAGAAAAGTATGATGGAGAAATTGGTGTGCTCGTAAAAAGTATAAATGATATGACAGACGAACTGAATGCGATGGAAAAAATGCGCCAGGAATTTGTATCGAATGTTTCACATGAAATACAGTCACCATTAACTTCTATAAAAGGATTTGCTAGAGCACTACAAGATGATAATCTTTCTGAGGAAAAAAGAAAGCATTATCTTACCATTATTGAAACTGAAACAACGAGATTATCTAAACTAAGTCAAAACTTATTGAAGCTAACTCTTTTAGAATCCGAAGAGTATACACCAGAAAGAGTGAGCTATCGATTAGATCAACAGTTAAAGCAAATTGTATTAAATAGTGAACCACTCTGGGCTGAAAAAGAAATTGAATTAGATCTTGATTTAGAGAAAGTCCATGTAACTGCAGACCAAGAAAGTATGAGTCAAGTGTGGATTAATTTAATTCATAATAGCATTAAATTTACTCCAAGCGGTGGTACGATCACTATTCAGTTAAAGGAACATGAGACAGTAGTGGAAGTGCGTATCTGTGATTCAGGAATTGGTATATCAGAAGAACAGAAACAACATATTTTTGAGCGTTTTTATAAAGCGGATTCTTCACGAAATCGTGCCTATGGAGGAAGTGGCTTAGGTTTATCTATTGTAAAAAAAGTACTTGATCTTCATGAAGGAGAAATAAAAGTCGAGAGTGAGGAAGGAAATGGTACAGAATTTATTGTGTGTATTCCTAAATATGAAGAAAAGTAGTGTTAGGTGGAAAGATTTCTAACACTATTTTTCTTTAAAAAGGCATATATAGCTACTATGGTTACCTACAAGTAACCTACGCACATGAAAGTGCATCATTGCCTTTTTACATAAACATAGATACACTTTTAATATGATAAACAACAGAGAAGATTAAGGAGTGTTATACTTGGCAGAATTATTACAAGGTAAAAATGCTTTAATTACAGGAGCAGGTAGAGGTATTGGTCGTGCTGTAGCGATCGCATTAGCGAAAGAAGGCGTAAATGTAGGTCTTTTAGCTCGTTCAGAAGAAAACTTAAAAGCTGTAGCGAAAGAAGTGGAAGCAGAAGGCGTAAAAGCTGTTATTGCGACTGCTGATGTATCTTCGTATGAAGAGGTAACGACTGCAATTGAAACGTTAAAAAACGGTTTAGGGTCTATCGATATTTTAATTAATAACGCTGGTATTTCTAAATTTGGTAAGTTTTTAGAATTAGACGTTGCTGATTGGGAAAAAATCATTCAAGTAAACTTAATGGGTGTATACTATGCAACTCGTGCCGCTTTACCAAGCATGATTGAACAACAATCTGGTGATATTATTAATATTTCATCTACAGCAGGACAAAAAGGCGCGCCTGTAACAAGTGCATATAGTGCTTCTAAATTTGGTGTTCTTGGCTTAACAGAATCGTTAGCGATGGAAGTTCGTAAACATAACATTCGTGTAACGGCTTTAACTCCAAGTACAGTAGCAACTGATATGGCTGTAGATTTAGGGTTAACTGATGGAAATCCTGATAAAGTAATGCAAGCAGAAGATATTGCAGAGTTTATCGTAGCACAGCTGAAATTAAATAAACGTACATTTATTAAATCAGCAGGACTTTGGTCTACTAATCCGTAAGGGCTACATGTATTAACAAAGAAGGGACATCTATTCTGTAATGGAGTGGGTGTTCCTTCTTTATTTTTTGTATATAAAACGGAATTTTCGGTATAATCAAGTGTGAATGGTAGAAAAGCATAAAAAAACTTTAAGGGGGATGGTATATACATGAGTACGATTGAGAAATGGTCGGCTGTTGATCAATATATGAGTGATGTATTAATACCGAAAGATTCTACATTAGAAAGGGTCCTTCAAGCAAACGCTGCAGCTAATTTACCGGCACATGATGTATCGCCAACGCAAGGGAAGTTTTTGCAACTATTAGTACAAATTCAAGGAGCTCGAAACATTTTGGAAATTGGTACTCTAGGCGGATATAGCACGATATGGATTGCAAGGGGCTTACCATCTGGAGGACAAGTTGTTACATTGGAAGCAAATGAAAAACATGCAGAAATTGCACGTAGCAATATTGAACGTGCTAATTTGAATGATAAAATTGAAATACGAACAGGATTAGCGTTAGATTCTTTACAACAAATAAAAAATGAGCAGTATGAACCTTTTGATTTTATTTTCATAGATGCTGATAAACAAAATAACCCTGCTTATTTTGAATGGGCACTAAAACTATCACGACCGGGTACTGTAATTATTGGTGATAACGTAGTACGTGAAGGAGAAGTTATTGACAATACTAGTAGCGATCCTCGTGTACAAGGAATACGCCGTTTCTATGAATTAATAGCTGCTGAGCCACGTGTTAGTGCTACAGCGCTTCAAACTGTAGGAAGTAAGGGATACGATGGGTTTGTGATGGCAGTTGTAAAAGAGTGATGTAAGGAGGAAAAAGGGATGAAAAAGAAGTTTCAAAAATTATAACATGTATCGTGTATAACGAGATTAGCTCGTGGACCTCCAGTATACATAGCATTATATTATATATTAAAAAATTGGAGGCTATAAGTAGATGAGAACTGAAAAAGAAATGCTAGACTTAATTATAAATACAGCAAAAGAGGATGAAAGAATTCGAGCTGTCATCATGAATGGATCGCGTGTAAATCCAAATGTGAAAAAAGATTGTTTTCAAGATTATGATATTATGTATGTTGTGAATGATATACAATCTTTTATATCTAATCATAATTGGATTCATAGATTTGGAGAAATAATGATTGTACAAATGCCGGAAGAAATGTCATTAATTCCAGCAGATGAAGACGGGAAGTTTCCGTATTTAATGCAGTTCATGGATGGGAATCGGATTGATTTAACACTAGTTCCAGTTGAGTTAATAAAAAAGTTCGTTGGAAAAGATAGTTTAAGTAAACTGCTTCTTGATAAAGATAATTGTCTGGAAGAATTCCGACCAGCAAGCGATAAAGATTACTTAGTAAAAAAGCCTACGGAAAAAGAGTTTTTAGATTGCTGTAATGAATTTTGGTGGTGCAGTACAAATGTAGGAAAAGGGTTATGGCGCGAGGAGCTTACTTATGCGAAAGGAATGCTTGAAGGCCCAATGCGAGATATGTTAGTTGTAATGCTAGAGTGGCATATTGGTATGAAAACAAAGTTTACAGCTAATGCTGGGAAGTTTGGGAAGTATTTCGAACAATATGTTGAAAAAGATGTCTGGGAGCAGTTTAAAAGGACATTTTCAAATGCAGAGTATGAAAATATTTGGGATTCATTTTTCATAATGGGTAATTTATTTAGGAAAGTTGCGAACGAAATTGCTAACACTTATGAATATCAATATCCGCAAGATGATGATGACAAAGTGACGAGCTATTTAAAGCATGTAAGAAAATTACCGAAAGATAGTAAAGTAATTTATTAAGTATATAAATCAGTAAGACTGTCCTAATTACGGACAGTCTTATTTTAGTTCAGGAATCAGAATTTCTCTAACAAAGTACAGATGAAACACATATGAAATTTTAGGGAGGTTTTTATCATGTATTATTTTTATTCACCAGAAATGTTCGTTCCATTTCCTTTAGGGCTAGAACGCAATATTTCGTACGCTTATATGCCATATCATTCATTTTATTATGGAGACTATGTAAATGCGCTACCATACGCATTACATGTTCCTCAAAATTATGAAGCACAAATGAAAGAAGAGGATCGTGGATCATGGACACCATTTTCATGGGTCGAAAAATATGCGTATGCATTTTCAGGACCATACAATAAAGCGGAAGTAGCTCTTACATTTGATGATGGACCAGATTTAGTATTTACGCCAAAAATTTTAGATAAGTTAAAACAACATAATGTGAAAGCTACTTTTTTCTTGCTCGGTGAAAATGCAGAAAAGTTTCCGAATGTAGTAAAGCGTATTGCAAATGAAGGGCATGTAATTGGTAATCATACGTATAGTCATCCAAATTTAGCGAAAGTAAATGAGGCTGAGTACCATAATCAGATTATAAAAACGGAAGAAATATTAAATCGGTTAGCTGGTTATGCACCGAAGTTTATACGTCCGCCTTACGGTGAAATACTTGAAAATCAATTGAAGTGGGCAACAGAGCAAAATTTTATGATTGTACAGTGGAGTGTTGATACGGTTGATTGGAAAGGTGTAAGTGCTGATACGATTACAAATAATGTGCTAGGGAATTCATTTCCAGGTAGTGTCATCCTCCAACATTCAACGCCAGGTGGGCATTTACAAGGATCAGTAGATGCACTAGACAAAATCATTCCACAGTTAAAAACGAAAGGAGCACGCTTTGTAACACTTTCAAGTATGTTCCAGACATCTAAAGAGAGAAAATAAAAATGTTAATAATTGGAATTCGAATGATTATATAGTATAATGAAGGTGTAAATTAGGGGGTGGATATAATTGATGTATGCACTAGCAAACATAGGAATAAGCATGTTGATCGGTATTATATTTATACTTGCTGCACGTATTCTTCAAAAGAATCCACCGACGGATATTAACGCAGCGTATGGTTATCGGACGAAACGGTCTATGAAAAATAAGAAGTTATGGGATGCAGGTAACAGGTATAGTGCAGAAGTGATGAAACAAAATGGGTTCATTATGATGTTGATAGGAAGTGTTATTAGTATACTGTTTAGATATCCCCATACAACGTTAGCGATAATGATCTTTATGTTAGTACTAATCATTCGCTTATTCATGCGAGTAGAGAAAAGTTTGAAGACACTTGAGCGATAATAAAAAAATAGGACTCCCGGCCAATATAGGTAGGGAGTCCTATTCTATTTACAAATCATTATTTTTTAGTAATTCTTTTCCTTTTTCAACAACAAATTCATAGTATGTAAGATCATACGGATAAATATCTTCAAATGTTATTGTAATTGGTTTATTGTTTAAAACAGAAATAGCCGAAAAAGATGAAATCTCTCTTTTTAATAGTTGTAGAAAAGCAGTTGCATGTACTTTCATCACATCGTCTACTTCATCACCTGGTGCAAATGGAAGAGGCTTTATTACGTTGTGAAAATACATATGACAAAACTCACGATCAGTAAGATCTGAAATTTCATAATCTATTTTATAGACTCCTTTGTATGCTAAATCAGTCCTTTGAAAGGAAAGCCCCAATTCTTCTTCAATTTCACGAAGGCCGCCAATTTGTACATCTTCATCATGCATAATATGTCCAGCTGAAGTAATATCCCATATACCCGGAGCTTCTTTTTTATTTTTAGAGCGTAATTGGAAATATAAGAACATATCTTCATCATCTTTTTCTACAAACCAGCAATGGAATGTTTCGTGCCAATCACCGTCACGATGCACTTCATCACGTAATTTCTTTCCAAGTGTATTTTTTTCAGAATCAAATATCGTTAACCACTCTGTCATTTTAATTCCCCTTTCTGCAAATTTTATTATACAATATTTGTATTGAATTTTGGGAAAATAAAGAAAAAAAGGGTGGTTGTAAATGGGGATAGAAAGTAAGGAAATAAAATCGATTATTTCAACAGAGGAAGAATTACGACAAATATTGGGGCAACCAAGTGAGCGAGCTTTGAAAAAAGTTATTTCATCACTTGATCATCATTGTGTAGATTTTCTGTCTAAATCTTCTTTTCTAGTATTATCTACTGCAAATAAATTAGGAGAGTGTGATGCTTCGCCAAGAGGGGATGCACCTGGATTTGTATATGTATTGAATAAAAATAAAATTATCATTCCGGAAAGGCCGGGCAATCGTCGTATAGACTCCATTTTAAATATTATTTCAAATCCGCACGTAGGGTTAATCTTTTTTATTCCTGGTCTTGGGGAAACACTCCGAATAAACGGTAAAGCATATATTACAAACGATGAAGAAATTTTGAAAGAGATGCAGGTGAATGGACGTAATCCGTTACTTGGAATTGTTGTTGAAATAGAAGAATGCTACATTCATTGTGCAAAAGCTTTTATTCGTTCTAAGATGTGGGATCCAGAATCTTGGTTAAATAAAAAAGGGTTACCTTCAGCAGCAAAAATGTTGTTGGAGCATGCGAAAGTGAATACTTCAGAAGAAGATGTTGCACATTCTTTAGAAGAAAGTTATACGAAAAGATTGTATTAAAAATCCTTTATTAGTATAGTTTTAAAAGGAAGAGATCTACTCGTTTTAGAATGGAATACTTTTATGTGAAACATTAATTTACAAGTTGGGAAATTACGAAATAGGTAAATAGATTGGCCGGTATAAAATATTATTGTGAAATATAATAAAAAATGATCTTGAAAATAGTTAATAAAAATAGGCTTGCTTTTTAAAAATTTGATAACTATAATAAGTTAACAAATAGACATGAACGAAAAAGTAATGACAAGGACACGAAATCATTTTTACGGTTTACAGAGAGGGAAGTCAAGGGTGTGAGCTTCCTAACACGAGAAATGATTTTACCACCTTTGAACTTCAATAGTGAACGAGTAATCTAGTAATTATTGACGGTATCAGCCGTTATCTGAACTTGAGCAATCTAGAAGGAAATACGTCTAGATTGGAACAAGGGTGGAACCACGAAAACACATTCGTCCCTTTCCTAGGGATGAGTGTGTTTTTTTACGGCCTTAGAGATTGAAAATTTGGAATAATTAAAAAATGGTATTGATTTTGTTTTTTATGCGAGTATAATGAGTTAACAAATAAACATGAACGAAAAAGTAACGATAAGGACACGAAATCATTTTTACGGTTTACAGAGAGGGAAGCCAAGGGTGTGAGCTTCCTAACACGAGAAATGATTTTACCACCTTTGAACTTCAATAGTGAACGAGTAATCTAGTAAT
>NZ_JAEHCH010000029.1:0-68843 GCF_016483245.1 Bacillus cereus group sp. N31
CATTAACATAAGAAAATAGTAACGTGCTTTTAACTTCAAAAATAGTCTAAATCCTTAAGTTGATGGATGTGGGGTACTACCACATCGCCGTCAAGCTAAGACGTTACACTATCCATAGAGCAAAAAATACGTTATTCCTTCCTCTGATTCTGCAGAAAGAATAGCGTATTCTTCCATTAAAAAAGTGGCTTTAATTAAGAGGTATATATACGGAATACCATTAGCATTTCTCTCATTTTCCACTTTAATGTATGGAATGAACTATTTGACGCAAATAACTTCTTCTAATAATAGGGTAGTAAATTATTTGTCCACTAATAAAGCTCGTGAATATGAGAATAGAATTTCCTGCAATAGGTAAGTCTATGTGTCTGCTCTACGCTAAAAACCTTATTGCCAAGAAGGCCACGCTACTGTGAAGAACAGAAATCAAAATAGGTATAAAAAATAATATGCTAATTTGTTGGGTTACAATTTTTTTTATCTCTCTTTTAGTTAACCCTAATCTAGAAAGCATTTGAAATTGGCTTTTATCTCGATCTAAATCTGTAAATAAACGGAAGTACAAGAAACTAATTGTAAATATAAAAAATACAATTCCTACTAGTACACTAAGAATAGATAGTATCGCATGCACTTGTTTACTTTCTAACCATTTTAATACCGGGGAATCAAATATAAAAGATCTATATGCGTTTGTATAATCATTTGGAATTATCTTTGTAAGTTTTTTAGCCACATTTTTATTAGCACAACGAGTTAGCGGCCCGTTAGCGTATGAACAGAGTGTAGCAAGCGGCGAGTCATAGTGGATAGTGAACTTCTGTCATATTTATAAAGAATAATAAAATTTGAGTGGGATCCTGCTGGATTAATAGCTATGTCATAAAAATCATGACATTTTGACACTACCGTATGTGACAGAAAAACAATTAGTATCAAAGAGCAGTTTTTAATACATTAACAATAAATGAGGAGGGGAGATTTTCATTGCGTATGATAAAAATATAAAGAGGCATGAAAGGTGAAACAGGTATGACCTATTTATGAAAAATAAATCAGTAACGAGAGTGTTTTAAGGAAAAGAAGTAATTTTTATGATTAACATACATGTGGAAAAAGAGGGATTTACTATTTGTTAGGATTCAATAGCGTTTGTGAAAATAATATTGAGTAAGATAATTGCAAATTTACCTCGTTTTTTATCTGAATTTTCTAATTTGATTATTTCAACTTTATGAAGATAGTAGCTAGAAAATTTGTGTGATAGTATTTTAAATAGAAAAAAAAGACAATTCTGAAAAGAGGGTGTAATTTGGATGGTTTAACTATTATAAATTTTAGGGTTAGATAGCTGTTAATGGATTATTTTCATTGAGTAGAGTTTTAGCTTGTAGAATATGAAAATCAAAGAAAGTTGTTCAGATAAATTAATGAAATATTATCGTTTTTTACTGTGGTTGTAATGACGATATAACTAGAAATCATTTAATTTGTCCACGTTTATAGGTGAAAAAGATTATTTAGAGTCAGAAGTGAACGTATAAAAACTAAAAATAAATATATTTGAATGCATAAATTATACCAAAGATATTGAATTTTATAGTTATTGAAGTTTGAATACTATTAAATTTCGGATGGATATATGTAGAGTTATAAATTATGTGCAAAAAAGAGGTATTGTGTACACCAAAACATCCGTTTTAGTAAATTTAAGGAGCACATTTTATGAAAACTACCGATTCAAAAGGCCTATTAGGAAATAGGGTTTATTTACAAGTTTTCTCTGCCTATTCATTGCTTATGCTTGGTGTTTTTATTGATATGTTAGCGATTATGACTATAGTTGGGTTTGAATGGGAAGTAGATCCTACTATGATTGGATTGATCCCTGTTGCATATGCACTTCCTGGAATTATTTTTGGCTCATGGGCAGGTGTTATTGCAGATCGTTTTAGAAAAATTCCAATTATGATGTTCTGTAATTTGATGGTTGGTTTAATAACAATTGCTCTTTTATTTGTACAAAATATCCACTGGCTCTTAGTGGCATTAATGATTCGTTCCATTTTTATTGTTTTCTATTATCCTGCACAACAAACACTAACAAGACAGATTGTATCCCCAGATTTGCTTACTAAAGCAGTAAGTATCAACGGAATAGTAGAGCAGGGTACCAAGATAGTAGGCCCACTTATAGGGGGCATGTTGCTGAGTTGGTTTCAGCCAGAGTTCTGCCTCATTATAAGAGCTATAAGTTGTTTATTAGCTACGTTAGTTCTGATACCCACAATAAAATTCAAAGAAACTATATCGAAAGAACTTGTTGAAAAGCAAAAGCAAAGCACTTGGGCCGCTTGGGTACAAGGGTGGGGCTATGTGTTATCTAATCGGATAATATTATCAACTATGATTTTCGTTACAATAGCCATGGCAGTATTACAATTAGTAGACTCACAATTCCCGACTTTATTTAAGAGCTTATTCCCACATGATAAAAGTAAAATGGGATATATCATTTCTATTATTGGTCTTGGCGGAATACTTGGTGCATTACTAACTCAGAAATTAAAACAATTTCAATATGGTTGGGTAGTATGTGGAGGCATGGTTTTAATGGGAATTGGTTTTGGGGGGATTGGTTTGATAACGCCCGGTACGGTCTTCGTTTTGGCCTATCTGATTAGTTTTATCGCTGGTATTGGAAGTGGGCTGATGCTTGTATCTAATCAAGTCATTTTACAAATAGAATCTGATCAAGATCAAGTAGGAAGAGTATTTGGTATTCAAAGCAGTTTAACAAACGCAGTTCTAATTATTTCTCCTGCTATGAGTGGCCCATTAGTGCATTTGTTTGGAGTAACTCAACTCTATGTTTATGGCGGGATTGGGCTTGTTGTCATTGGAGTAATTGGAGTTTCACTGCAGAAATATTTATGGGCTAAACATAAACACGAACCTATAAGAGCAAATAATTTTTGAAGGGAAGATTTTTTATGACCAATGAGGAATGTTTTCCATTAAGTCACCCGCAGCGAAGAATATGGTATACAGAAGTTATTCATTCTGATAAAGGGATATGTAATTTAAGATTTTTATTTAAACTTCATCGAAAAATGAATTATTCAAAATTAAACCAAGTTGTGAATCGTGTTATCAGTGAAAATGACGGTCTGTGCATTAGATTAAAAGAAAATGGGCATCAGGAACCTAAACAATATTTTATTAAACATGAAGAACAAGAATTTGAGTTTTTCGATTTCAGTAATGTGGAGAATTCAGATTTACTTGAGGAATGGATTGAGCAGAAAACAAAAGAAACGTTTACATTATTTAATTCGAATTTATACTATTTCGCCTTAATAAAATTAAACGATAATGAATGTGCAGTCTTTGGAAATGTTCATCATATTATCATGGATGGTTTATCAATTCAAATATTTACTGAGCAGATTGCAAAACATTATTATGAAATGCATAACGAGACTGAGGAAGGCGAAATTAAAAATTCATATGTTCAATTTCTGGCTAATGAACAAACATACTTGAATAGTAGTCGCTTTCAAAAAGATCAAAAATTCTGGTTAGAGGAATTTAAAACACTTCCATCTGTGACCGGATTGAAGCCCTATAATACGTACCAAGTTAGTACCAAAGCATCACGCGAAACGTTTATATTATCAGAGCATTTGAAGAGAAAAATAGAATTGTTTTCCGAAAATTACAAATTTAGTTTATATACTCTTTTTGTCGCTACTTTCTCGTTGTCCATGTATCGGTGGACTTCATCGCTTGATATTGCATTAGGAATGGCTTACGGCAACCGTATGACTAAAATGGAACGAAAATTGATTGGAATGATGGTGAGTACAGTTCCTTTAAGAATGGATATTGACCCAGAAGAAGAAGTGCTTTCATTTATTGGTAGGGTGTCCAGAAAACAAAGTAAATCATTAAGACATCAGAAATATCCATTTGATTTATTATTAAAGCAGATTAATAAAGAGAATAACAGCAATGTGAGACTTTTCGGAACTACGATTGATTATAGGGATCGTGATGAAAGTGGTGACTCACTATGGATCGCAAACCGTGAAGAGGTACAAGATTTTGCAGTGCATATTGAAAATCTAATTGATATAGACTCTTTACATGTACATATTGATTATCGTGAGGAGCTATTTTCTAAGGAAGAGATAAAACGCTTTTTTAACGTTATGTTAGCGATAATGGAAAACACTTTTGAAAACCCAAAGCAGAAGGTAGCTGAAATCGAAATTATTTCTGATGAAGATAAAAGAAAAAGTTTAGTTGAGTTCAACAATCCTAAGCTGGATTTCCCACCTCGGGAAACTCTTCATGAATTGTTCGAACGACAAGCAATGATTTATCCAAACGCTATTGCAGTTACGTATGAAAAAGAAAAAGTTACTTATAAGGAGCTTAATGAACGTGCAAATCAGTTAGCTCATTATCTGCAGAAAAAGGGAATAGGACCTGATACTTTAGTTGGACTGTGTGTTGAACGTTCTCTCGAAATGATTGTAGGTATTTTAGGGATTTTGAAGGCTGGTGGGGCTTATGTTCCACTTGATCCAACATATCCAGAGCAGCGACTTCAATATATTTTAGAGGATGCAAGCATTCAGTTATTCGTAACGCAAGAAAGTTTAAAAGAATTGAAATGGTTACCAGAAAATGTTGAATCGATTTGCCTGGATCGTGATCAAGAAGAGATTGGGAAAGAAAGTAAGACCTTGCCGGTTTCTAATGTGAATTCCCAAAACCTAGCTTACGTAATCTATACTTCGGGATCAACAGGGAATCCAAAGGGCGTTATGATAGATCATCACAATGTCATTCGGTTATTTAAATCGACGGATTGTTGGTATCAATTTAATGAAAAAGATACTTGGACGCTTTTTCATTCTTATGCATTTGATTTCTCAGTATGGGAAATTTGGGGAGCATTATTATATGGTGGAAAATTAGTTGTTGTTCCGTACTGGATTAGTCGATCGCCAAAAGATTTTTATCAATTATTGGTGGAGGAAGAAGTCACAGTTCTAAATCAGACACCTTCCGCATTTCGACAATTAATACGAGTGTGTGAACACGAAGATAAGAATAAAAACTTGCAGCTGCGTTATGTGATATTTGGCGGAGAAGCGTTAGAACCCATTAGCTTGTTACCGTGGTTTCAAAGATATGGGGATAAAGAACCACAGCTAATTAACATGTATGGAATTACAGAAACTACAGTTCATGTTACGTATTATCCAATTACTCTAGATGATGTGCATCATGCTTCGAGAAGTAATATCGGAAAACGGATTCCAGATTTAGAAGTGTATATATTAGATGCTTATCAACAACCTGTTCCTATAGGTGTAGATGGTGAGCTTTATATTGGCGGGGCAGGGCTTGCACGTGGGTATTTAAATAGACCTGAATTAACAGCAGAGCGCTTTATATCTCATCCATTTAGTAGTGATCCGAAAGCAAGATTATACCGGACAGGAGACTTAGCGAGGTATTTGCCAGATGGGAATCTGGATTATCGTGGAAGAATTGATCATCAGGTTAAAATACGTGGTTTCCGAATTGAGATTGGGGAGATTGAGTCTACTTTAAATGCATATGCATCTATAAAAGAGGCAGTTGTAATTGTAAGAGAGGATCAACCGGGTGATAAACGATTAGTAGCTTATGTTGTAGGAGATGGAAATGTAGGTGCGTGGAGAGAGTATCTTAAAGCGAAACTACCGAGCTATATGGTACCTTCGGGATATGTGACGATGGAAGCCATTCCACTTACAGCTAACGGCAAAGTTGATCGTGAGTCCTTACCTATGCCGGAGGAAAAGCAGATTAATAGTGAATGTATTGACCCTCGGAATAGTAATGAACAGATACTCGCTACCATTTGGAAGCAAGTATTAGGTATTAAAAAGGTGGGAATCTATGATAATTTCTTTGAAATTGGTGGCGACTCGATTCTCAGTATTCAAATCATATCTCAAGCAAGTCAATTAGGGTTAAAACTTACTCCAAAGCAAATGTTTGAATGCCCAACTATTGCCGAGCTGGCACAATTGGCTATAGAAACGCAGGGAGTACAAGCGGAGCAGGGGATTGTAACAGGAGATGTGCCTCTTACTCCAATTCAGTACTGGTTCTTCGAGCAAGAACATCCACATCCAGAGCATTGGAATCAATCAATGCTTTTAAGAGTAAAAGAGAGATTGGATGTGAAGTTACTAGAGGGAGCAATATTAAATTTAATCAAACATCATGATGCTTTACGTTTTCGGTACGAGCAGTTACCAAACGGAACATGGAGGCAGAGAAATGAAGGAACTGATGAGCTGTCAGTACTCCATGTTGTAAAACGGAACAAAGTTAATGAAAAAGAGTGGAATAAAATAATACAAGAAGAGATGAACATTAATCAAGCTAGTTTCAATTTAGTTACTGGTCCGTTAATGAGAGTAGTTTACTTTGAGGATAACTTGACTGGAAATGATCGAATATTCTGGGTGATTCATCATTTAGTAGTAGATGGAGTATCGTGGAGAATTCTATTGGAAGATTTACAGGTGGTATATAACCAGATGAAACAAGGTCAAAGAATTCGCTTACCTGCGAAAAGTACATCTTTTAAAGAATGGTCTGAACGACTCCAGACATACAGTGATTCGGGTATTTCAAAAGAAGTACAGATTTATTGGAATGAACAAGTAGAAAAAGAAACGATGACAATTTCAATGGACTATCCAATACAAGAAACAACAGAAGAATCTATTGATCAAGTGACGAGGACTTTAGGAGTAGAAGAAACACAAGCATTGTTACACGAAGTTCCAGTCACTCATAAGACAAGGATTAATGAGGTACTATTGGCGGCATTAGGACAAGCTATCGTCGATTGTACAAATCAGCAAACGGTTTCTATTCATCTAGAAGGACACGGGAGAGAAGAGATGATTGAAGGTATTGATTTATCACGGACAGTGGGCTGGTTTACGAGTATTTATCCTGTTCATCTAAATTTTCAAGGAACTAAAACACCAATTGAAGGCTTAAAGGCTGTCAAAGAACAATTGCGTCGAATTCCGAATCACGGAGTAGACTATGGTATTTTACGTTACTTGAATAAAGAAATACTTCCGTTTTATCAGCAAAAGCCTTCAATAAGCTTTAACTATTTGGGCCAATTTGATCAGGTGTTTTCAAAGGAATCTTTGTTTATGCAAGAGGCAGGGTTTACATTTTTAGATCATGCTCCAGACTCCAAGCCATCTCATCTAATTGATGTTATCGGAATGGTGAAAGATGAAAAGTTACATTTTATTTGGATGTATAGTAGAGAACAGTTTTCTAAATTAAAAATTCAAGTAATAGCAGATGGTATGTTGAGGCATCTTCGCCAACTTATAAATAAACCAACAACAGAGTCAGCTTTTACGGTATCAGATTTTGCTGATGCAGAGGATCTTACGGAAGAAAGCTTGAGCAAAGTATTACTTAAATTAACAAAGAAGAGGGTGTAAAAATGGGAGACGTTATTGATATATATGGTTTATCACCTTTGCAAAAAGGAATACTGTTTCATACTTTATACGATCAAGATGATGAATATTCTTTTTCCTATATTGTACAAGTAGGTTTCTTGCTCGGGGGGCAATTGGATGTTGCTACTTTTGAAAAAGCTTGGGAATATGTTATTCAACGACATGAGGTTCTGCGCTCAGTATTTGTTTGGGAGGAAGTAGAAAAACCTCTACAAGCAGTTTACGAACGTCTTCCTTTTACTATTCATCAAGAGGATTGGAGTACCCATTCACATGAGGAGAAGGAGAAGAAATTACACCAGTTTTTGACTGCAGATCGTAGGAAAGGATTTTTATTGGATGAAGCACCATTGATGAGAGTCACTGCGATTAAAGAAGCAGAAGGGGAAACGAGAATTATTTGGACACATCATCATATTTTGCTAGATGGTTGGAGTGTTTCATTGGTGTTTAGTGAAGTAATGGAAGTTTATCTCAAGATGATAAAGGGAGAATTGTTGAATCTTCCTAAATCTCTTCCTTATAAAAAATATATCCAGTGGATAAATAAACAAGATCAAAGTCAAGCAGAGGAATTTTGGAAAGAAGAATTAAAAGGGTTCTATGCACCTACGCCATTAGCGATGGAAAGAAAGGATCAAGGGCAGGAGAAGGGCTATGGAGAGTGTGTTTATCAGGTATCTGAGGAAATCACTGAGAATTTACAAGAGTGGGTACGAAATAGTCGATTAACATTGAATACATTAGTACAAGGAGCATGGGCCTATTTGATGGGTAGGTATAGCGGTGAAAGTGACATCGTATTTGGCGTAACTAGCTCTGGACGTCCTACTGATTTGATAGGAGCAGAGAATATGGTAGGCCTATTTATTAACACATTACCTACTAGAATTCGATTAACGGATAATACATCTGTAGTAGATTGGCTTCGTAAAATACAGATGAAAGAAATGGAACGAAGACAATATGAGTATAATTCATTGATAGATATTCAAGGGTGGAGTGAGGTTCCGCGAAATAGCTCCTTATTTCATACCTTGTATGTGTTTGAAAATTATCCAATTCAAGGTGAGAGAAATGATGATTTAAGATTACTAGATGTTAAAAGCGCGGAACAAACAAATTATCCTTTAACACTCATTGTAATGCCTGGTAAGAAAATTACTTTAAAGTTGATGTATGATCGAAGCTATTTTAATGAAGAAACAATAAATCGGATTCAGAATCACTTATTGCAAATATTAATCCAGATGACGAAGAGCCTAGATTCAAAACTCTTTGAAATTACTCATTTAACAGCGGAAGAACAGATACAGTTATTAGAGGAATGGAATCATACTCAAGTAAATTATTCGGCTGAAGGCATGATTCATACGATGTTTGAGGAGCAAGTTAAAAAAACGCCTGAAGCAATCGCGGCTATTTACGAAAATGAACAAATTACCTATAAAGAGTTGGAGGAGCGTGCGAATCAGCTAGCTCATTATTTACAAAAGCGTGGTGTAGGCTCAGAGTCTCTGGTTGGGGTATATATAGAACGTTCATTACAAATGATGATAGCGTTATTAGGTATTCTAAAATCAGGAGCAGCGTATGTTCCACTTGATCCTACTTATCCAGAGAGTCGGCTTCAATATATATTAGAGGATGCTGGAATCGAAGTACTAGTGACGGAAGAGAATTCTAAAAATTTGTTTGTATCTGAAAATGTTGAAACGATTTGTATGAATAAAGATTATAATGCAATTGAAAAAGAAGAAACAACCCCATGTATAAGTGGTGTAACAGGAAGAAGTTTAGCGTATGTTATGTATACTTCAGGATCTACAGGGAATCCAAAGGGAGTAATGATTGAGCATCATTCAGTAATCAATTATCTAGAATGGATGCAACATAAATATCCACTTTCTGAAAAGGATGTGGTCTTGCAGAAAACGCCATTCTCATTTGATGTCTCTGTTTGGGAGTTGTTTTGGGGTATTCACGTTGGTGCAAGTGTATCTTTCCTGCCTCCAGGTGGAGAAAAAGATCCTTCTATTATAGCTGAAGTGATTAAAAAACATCAGGTTACTATAGTTCAATTTGTACCTTCGATGTTATCTGTTTTCTTAGATTACTTCAATCATATTGAATTGAACATGAATTGTTCGTCCATACGCCATGTATTTTCTGGTGGGGAAGAACTAAGTTCAGGGTTGGTTAGACGATTTCAACAGAAATGGAATCATAGTGGACAAGTGAAATTAACCAACTTTTATGGACCAACTGAAGCCACTATTTATGTGAATGCATTTGATATTCAGCCAAATCAAGAATTTGTTTCTATTGGGCAGCCGATACAGAACACGCAATTATATGTATTAGACCAAAATCAACGCTTGCAATCAATAGGAATTGAGGGTGAGTTATATATTGGTGGTGCTGGTTTAGCACGTGGATACTTAAATCGTCCGAATCTTACTGCTGAAAAATTCGTTTCGCATCCATATCGATTCGGGGAACGACTATATCGAACAGGAGATTCAGTAAGATATCTAACTGATGGAAATTTAGAATTTATAGGTAGAATGGACCATCAAGTCAAAATGCGTGGTTTTAGGATTGAATTAGGAGAAATTGAAGCGACTTTAGAAAAATGTTCGTTTATTAAAGAGGCTGTCGTATTAGTTAGAGAAGATCGTCCAGGTGATCAACGATTGGTTGCATATGTTATGAGCGATGGAAATACCCAAGAGTGGAGAGAGTATTTACAAAACCAATTACCGAATCATATGATTCCAGCGCACCTTGTAGAGTTAGAACACTTCCCGCTTACTCCGAATGGGAAAATTGACCGAAAGGCCTTGCCAGCACCTGATGAGCAAACTATTGGAGGTTTAAATGTTCTACCTCGGACGCCATCGGAAGAGCTTATTGCCTCGGTTTGGAGTCAAGTGTTAGGAACTGAAAATATCGGTATTCAGGATTCCTTCTTTGAACGGGGTGGGCACTCACTACTCGCTACTCAAATTGTTTCTCGATTACAAGAATTGTTCCAAATCAAAATCCCATTACGTGAACTTTTCAAGCACAATACAGTGGAGGCATTGGCGAAACGAGTAGATCAGTTACGAAAAGAAGATAAAAAACGAGAGGCTGCCCCCCTTGTACCTATGAAACGAGAAGAAGCTATTCCGCTTTCCTATGCGCAGAAACGTCTATGGTTTATTGATCAATTAATGTCAAATAGTGCTATGTACAATATTCATGCAGCGTGTCGCTTAACAGGTAAATGGTCAATTGAAGCGTTGGAGGTCGGATGGAATCAGTTGTTGGAGCGTCATGAATCATTACGGACGATAATTCTAGAACAAGAGGGTGAACCTTTCCAACAGGTTCAATCTCATGTATTCAGACATATCCCTCAATTGAATCTAACAGATCTCTCTTTGGAAGATAGGGAAAGAGAAATGCAACGGCTCATTCAAAACGAAGCGGAGGAACCATTTCATTTTGGACAAGGTCCTCTGATTCGAACACGAATATTGAAAGTGGACAGAGAAGAATGGGTTCTCATTTGTACGATGCATCATATTATTTCAGATGGATGGTCAATGGGGATTTTACTTGAAGAATGGATGGCTTTTTATGAAGGAGTAATAAGCGGAAAACCGGCGGAATTGAAGGAGTTATCTATCCAATATGCAGACTTTGTCATGTGGCAGAAGGAATGGCAAAAAGAAGAGAATTTGGATCAGCACCTTCAATATTGGAAGGAAGAATTGGCTGGGGAGCTACCGATTTTACAATTACCGATGGATCGTCCTCGGCCTGCGGTTCAAACTCACCGTGGTGCAAGTCAGTCCTTAATGGTGGCGAACTCCCTACAGGAAAAGCTCAAAGATTTAAGTCTGCAAGAAGGATGCACTTTATTTATGACATTGATGGCAGCGTATCAAAGCTTCCTTTCTCGTTATACAGGACAGGATGACATCTTGGTTGGAAGCCCAATCGCTAATCGAAATGTTAAAGAGATTGAGGGATTAATAGGTTTCTTTGCAAATACGTTGGTTTATCGAGCTGATTTCAGTGAAAATCCGACGTTCCAAGAACTTTTGTCGCAGGTAAGAAAAAAAGCACTAAAAGCATACGAGTATCAGGACATCCCATTTGAGAAAGTGGTAGAATCCGTAAAGCCGGAACGAAATACAAGTCATTCACCAATATTCCAAACCATGTTTATTTTACAGAATACGAAGCAAGAATTTCCTCAGCTATCTGAAAGACAAATGGAACTCATGGAAAGCCATGCTTCTGTAGCGAAATTTGATTTGAGTTTATTTGTTACTGAGACGGAAGAAGGATTATCACTAACCTTTGAATACAATACTGATTTGTTTGATGATACAACCATTGAACGTATGGCAAGTCATTTTGAGCATTGGTTAAATCAAATTGTCTCTCATCCAAAATGTTTATTATCAGAATTGAATATGTTATCCAAAGTAGAATATAAGCAATTACTAGAAGAATGGAATGAATCAGCTGTTATAGATATAGAAGAATGCGCGATTCATACATTGTTTGAAGAACAAGTGGAAAAAACACCAGAAGCAATTGCAGTAGTATGCGAAGATGAAGAACTAACATATCGAGAGTTGGACGAACGCTCGAATCAGCTGGCACATTATTTACAAAAAAATGGTGTAGGTTGCGAATCATTGGTTGGGATTTGTGTTACACGTTCATCTGAGATGATTGTAGGCCTCTTAGGAATTATGAAGGCAG
Organism: Bacillus cereus group sp. N31; assembly: GCF_016483245.1. Taxonomy (NCBI): domain Bacteria; kingdom Bacillati; phylum Bacillota; class Bacilli; order Caryophanales; family Bacillaceae; genus Bacillus; species Bacillus cereus group sp. N31. Next base: position 12,342 of record NZ_JAEHCH010000029.1, read on the forward strand.
GAGGAGCATATGTCCCAATAGATCCAGCGTATCCTGAAAGTCGACTGCAATACATTTTAGCGGATGCTCAAATAAAGGTACTAGTAACACAGGAAAAATTACAACAAAAAATGGTTATACCTAAATCCGTTGACGTGATTTGTATTGATCGTGATCGAGCAGAAATAGAACAAGAAGTAACTACGGTGTGTTCGAGTGAAGTGACGGGTGATAACTTAGCCTATATTATCTATACTTCAGGTTCCACTGGAAATCCAAAGGGAGTAATGATTGAGCATAGGAATACAGTAACAATGATTCGTTGGGCGCATCACACATATTCCCGAAAGGATTTAGCGGGAGTGTTGGCCTCCACTTCGCTATCCTTTGATCTATCTGTTTTTGAAGTGTTTGTTCCCCTAACGATGGGTGGTAAGGTGATTGTCGCTGAAAATGCTCTACATCTAGACAAGTTGTCTACCAAGGATGTGACTTTAGTCAATACTGTGCCATCCGCAGCGAAGGAACTGGTTCGAGCAAAAACACTCCCTTCTTCGGTAAAGGTGGTGAATTTGGCTGGAGAACCATTGCCATATTCACTTGTTCAAGATTTATATGAGAGAAGTACGGTTGAGAAGGTGTACAACCTATATGGACCGTCCGAAGATACTACGTATTCCACTTATATGGAATTAGAAAAGGGTGTCGTCCATAGGGTACCACCAATTGGTAAACCAATATTCAATACAGAAGTATATGTACTAAGTATTGAACAAAAAATGGTTCCAATTGGTGTAGTTGGTGAGCTGTACATTGGTGGATCAGGATTAGCACGTGGATACTTAAACCGTCCTGACTTAACGGAAGATCGTTTTATACCGCATCCATTTAAAGAAGGGGAGCGAGTATACCGGACTGGAGATCTTGTAAGGTATCTGCCGGATGGAAATTTGGAGTATCTTGGCCGAATCGATCATCAGGTAAAAATTCGTGGGTTCCGGATTGAACTAGGAGAAATTGAAGCGACATTACAAAAGCATACATTAGTTAACGAAGCTATTGTGACGGTGAGGGAAGATTATCCTGGTGATCTACGTTTGATTGCTTATGTTGTAGGAGATGGGGATGCTCAAAAGTGGCGTGATTATCTCAAGGACCAGCTACCAAATTATATGATTCCAGCCTATTTTGTCGGATTGAATGCATTTCCACTCACTCCAAATGGAAAAATTGATAGGAAGGCCTTACCAGCACCAGAGAAACAGGAGATAGCAAGTGGTTATATTGCTCCTCGTACGCCTACGGAAAAAACAATCGTTTCAATATGGAATGAAGTTTTAGGTATGGAAAACATCGGAATTCAGGATTCGTTTTTTGAAATAGGTGGTCACTCATTACTTGCTACGCAAGCTGTTTCCAGTCTTAAAGAGGCTTTTGGAATTGAGATACCATTGCATGATTTATTTATGTTTCATACAGTGCAGCAATTGGCAGAACAGATTGATCAATTGCTCCATAACAAAAATCAAGAAATGCAGAATGATAGTAAGGAGAATGTAAGTCTTCAAGACTATATTCAAAAAGAAGCAGAAGTGAGTAATGATGAAGAATTACTTGAACTGCTTAAGCAATTAGAAGAGCTATCAGAGGAAGAAGCACAAGGAATATTTGAGAGTAATTTAGTTGAGGAAGGGGTAAAAAAATGAGAAGTGATTTACTTGCAAAGCTGAGTTCACTTTCTCCTGAGAAGAGAGCTTGGCTTCAGAAGCAAATGCAAAAAAAGGAGAATAAAGAAGCGCTCCCGTTGTCTTATGCACAACAACGTTTGTGGTTTATGGACAGATTTAATCCAAACAGTTCTTTATATAATATTCCAACGGTATGGAATCTAAAAGGAAATTGGATACCTGAAGCATTAGAAAAGGGATTCAATCGACTTATTGAACGTCATGAATCATTACGAACTGTTTTTAAAGAAGTAGAAGAACAACCTGTACAACAAATTGTCGAATTCCTTCCTAGAGCATTACCTGTAAGAGATTACTCTCAACTTCCTCTAGAAGTAAAAGAAAAAGAGGTAGATAGTTTAATTGCGAGAGAAGCGCAAGAACCATTTGATTTAATGAATGGTCCTTTAATTCGTAATCACCTTGTTCAATTAGAAAAGGATGAATGGTTATTACTGTGTACGATGCATCATATTATTTCTGATGCTTGGTCCATTGGTATATTCATGAATGAATTACTTGCTTTCTATGAAGAGGAAACGGGCGGAAATCCTGCTAAATTAAGTTCATTATCCATTCAGTATGCAGACTTTGCGAAGTGGCAAAAGGAGTGGTTGCAAGGTGATGTGCTAAATCGTCAGCTTACGTATTGGCAGGAAGAATTGTCTGGTGAGCTCCCTATATTACAACTGCCAGTGGACCGACCTCGACCGGTTACGCAAACTTATTCTGGGGATACGCATCACGTGATTTTTCCTTCTAGATTACTCAGTCAATTAAAAGATTTAAGTCGACAAGAAGGATCTACCTTATTTATGACTTTAATGGCTGCATATCAGAGCTTTCTTGCACGTTATACAGGACAAAAAGATATTCTAGTCGGAAGTCCGATTGCAAATCGGAATCATAAGGGAGTAGAAGGATTAATTGGTTTCTTTGTTAATACGTTGGTTTACCGATCAGATTTGAGTGGCACCCCTACTTTTCGGGAGATTTTGAACCAAACAAAGAAAAAAGCGTTAAAAGCTTACGAATATCAAGATATACCATTTGAAAAAGTGGTAGAAGCTGTGCAACCTGAACGAAGCATGAGCCATTCTCCTATCTTTCAGACCATGTTTACGCTACAGAATATAAAACAAGAAAGACTAGATTTGCCTGGTAGAAGTATTGAAATGGTAGAAAGTAATATGTCTATTGCAAAATTTGATTTGAGCTTAACTGCCTATGAAGTGGAAGAAGGTCTATTTGTCTCATTTGAATACAACACGGATTTATTTGACAGTAGTACCATTGCACGTATGGCAGGCCATTTTGAGAACTGGCTAAATGAAATCGTGCATCATCCAGATGAATCATATACAAAGCTGTCAATGTTATCAGACACTGAGCAGAAACAACTCCTAGAAGAATGGAATGATACAGAAGTAGTTTATGGTCATGATTGTATGATTCATGAGCTATTTGAGCAGCAAGTTGCACGTACACCTGATGCAGTGGCGGTAGTTTATGAGGGTGGAAAGCTAACGTATCAAGAACTCAATGAAAAATCGAATCAATTGGCACATTTTCTACAAAAACGAGGTATTGGACCTGAATCATTGGTTGGTATATGTATTGAACGTTCTCCTGATATGATTATTGGTCTCTTTGGGATTTTGAAAGCAGGTGGGGCTTATGTCCCACTGGACCCAAGTTATCCCGAAAACCGTCTGAGATACATTTTAGAGAATTCACAAATTCAAGTGCTGTTAACAAAAGAGGCACTACAGGACTGGTTACCTAAAGATATTCAAGCAATTTGTTTAGACAGGGATCAAGTAATGATTTCTAAAGAGAGTAATTTAGCTCCGGTGAGTGGAGTAACAGCAAATAACTTAGCCTATATCATATACACTTCGGGTTCAACGGGAAATCCAAAGGGGGTAATGATTGAACATCATTCGGTTATCAACCGCCTACAGTGGATGCAGAAAAAATATCCATTGTCCGAGGAAGATACAATCCTACAAAAGACACCGTTTTCGTTTGATGTTTCCGTTTGGGAATTATTTTGGTGGTCATTTGTAGGAGCACGTGTTTGTTTGCTTCCACCAGGAGGAGAGAAAGATCCTGCAGTGATTGAGGAGTATGTTGAACGATATCGTGTGACCACCATGCACTTTGTTCCGTCCATGTTATCTACTTTCTTGGATTATATGGAACAATATAATTCAAAAAGGGATGTATCGTCTTTAATTCATGTTTTTACTAGTGGAGAAGCATTAAACTCTGAGCAGGTTCGCCGGTTTAAGTGGATCTTTTACAATGTTCAGCAAACACAGTTAATTAATTTGTATGGTCCTACTGAAGCGACTGTGGATGTGACTTATTATGATTGTGATTTAGAAAAAGAATCAATGCTTATTCCAATTGGTCGTCCAATTGATAATACAGAGTTGTATGTGTTAGATCAATATCAACAGGTGGTCCCAATTGGTGTGTCGGGGGAACTTTACCTTGGAGGAGTAGGATTGGCACGTGGCTACTTCAATCGACCAGATTTAACTACTGAACGTTTTATTCCGCATCCCTTTAAGGAAGGGGAACGATTATATCGAACGGGTGACCTGGTGAGATATATGAATAATCGTAATTTAGAATATATTGGAAGGATAGATAACCAAGTCAAAATTAGAGGATTCAGAATTGAATTGGGAGAAATTGAAGCAGCTTTACATGATCACTCATCTGTAAAAGAGGCTGTTGTGTTGGTGAAGGAAGATCGACCAGGAGATAAGCAGTTAGTAGCTTATGTAGTGGGTGAAGGGGATACTGGAGAGTGGCGTGAATATCTCAAGAAGCAACTGCCACATTATATGGTTCCGGCATACTTTTTCAAAATTGAAGGGATGCCACTCACTCCAAATGGTAAGGTGAATCGGAAAGCCTTACTGGAATTGGAAGCACAGTTCATAAGTGAAGATATTACTTCATCACGAACACCAGTGGAGGAGCTCATCGTTTCCGTATGGAGCCAAGTGTTAGGTGTAAAAAATATTAGTGTTCAGGATTCCTTTTTTGAAATCGGTGGTCACTCACTACTAGCTACTCAAGTAGTGTCACGTTTACAGGAAATCTTTCAAATCGAATTACCAGTACGTGAACTATTTGAGTATGCAACGGTGGAGTCACTGGCAAAGCGATTAGATCAGTTACGTAAAGGAGATAGAAAACGAGAGATTCCGCCACTAATGCCGATGGAACGAGGAGAAACTATTCCACTATCTTATGCGCAACAGCGCTTATGGTTTATTGATCAATTTACACCTAATAGTGCCCTTTATAATATGCCAATGGTATGCCGCCTTACAGGGAGTTGGCTACTTGAGGCACTGGAAACAGGATGGAACCAACTAATAGAACGTCATGAATCATTGCGGACGGTCTTTCATGAAGTGAACGGTCAACCCGTACAGCAAATTGAACCGTATGCTTTTCAATCAATTCCGAAAACGGATTTAACTATGCTTTCTCCAGAAGACCGAGAAGAAGAAGTTAAACGTTTGATTCAACAAGAAACAGAAGTGCCATTTGATTTAGCAGAGGGCCCACTAATCAGGACAAGTATTTTGCAAGTGGGAGAGGAAGAATGGATTCTCCTTTGTACTTTACATCATATCATTTCAGATGGATGGTCGATGGGAGTCCTACTTAAAGAATGGATGGCATTCTATGAGAAAGAAACGGATGGAAAGATAGCAGAACTTGAACCATTACCGGTTCAATATGCCGACTTCGCTCAGTGGCAAAAAGGTTGGCTGAAGGAGGAGGTGCTTGATCAACAACTCCAATATTGGAGGGAAGAATTGTCTGGAGAGCTTCCTGTACTCCAACTTCCTATGGATCGTCCGCGTCCTGCAATACAAACTCATCACGGGTCGACATACACACTGGTTCTGCCAAGCACGCTACATGATAACTTGAACAAACTTAGTCGCAAAGAAGGGGCTACACTCTTCATGACGCTGTTGGCTGCATATCAAAGTTTTCTATCCCGTTATACGGGACAAGAAGATATTCTGGTCGGAAGTCCAATTGCGAATCGAAATTATAGAGAAATAGAAGGACTAATTGGTTTCTTCGTCAACACGCTGGTTTATCGAGCTAATCTGAGTGGTAGACCGACATTTCAAGATGTTCTGTCTCAGGTTCGTCAAAAGGCATTGAAGGCATATGAATATCAGGATATCCCTTTTGAAAAAATTGTAGAAGTTGTGCAACCAGAGCGGAGTACAAGTCATTCGCCAATCTTCCAGACCATGTTCATCTTGCAAAATATGAAACAAGAGTTCCCGGTGTTATCTGGTAGAAGTATTGAAATGATAGAAAGCCATAGTCCAATTGCAAAGTTTGATTTAAGTGTAATGGTAGCTGAGACAGAAGAGGGATTGCTTTTTACTTTTGAATACAATAAGGATTTATTCAATGCATCTACTATTGAACGGATGGCAGGACACTTTGAGAAATGGCTACACGAAGTTTCTCATCACCCACAAAATCCGTTGCATGACCTGAGCATGCTATCGGAACCCGAGCGTACTTTGTTATTAGAAACATGGAATGACACTGTAATGGAAATGTCCCATCAGGCTCTTATTTGTGACAGATTTGAGGAACAAGTAGCAAGGCGCCCTGATGCGATTGCCGTTTTTGATCAAACAAAAAAGTGGACTTATGGTGAACTGGATGCACAAGCAAATCAGTTGGCAAATGTTTTACAGCGAAAAGGAGTCGCTCCAGAGTCAGTGGTGGGAGTTTATCTTCCGAGGTCAGCTGAGCTCATGGCAAGTTTACTAGGCATTTTAAAAGCTGGTGGAGCTTATGTTGTTTTAGATCCGTTGTATCCAAAATCAAGGTTAGAATACATGATTGAAGATGCAGGAATTCAATTTGTAGTGACGGCGGAAGGACAAGAAGGCCATTTCGCACACGTCGAAACGGTGAGGTTAGAAGAATTAACAGTGGAAAGCGTAATCGCACCTACACGTCAGTTAAATCCAGAGAACCTAGCTTATATTGTCTATACCTCTGGTTCTACAGGAAAGCCAAAGGGTGTCATGGTTGAATATCGCTCATTAATGAATATGGTTTCTTGGCATCAAGAAGTTTATCGTATTACAGCAGAGGATCGTGCGACCCAGATTGCAGGGATTGCTTTTGATTCGGCTGTCCAGGAAATTTGGCCGTATCTAACTGCTGGTGCAGCACTCTACTTGTCAACAGAGGAACTGAGAATTAATCCAGAAGCACTAAGGGACTGGCTCATTGATTCACGAATAACAGCTAGTTTTGCACCTACACCTATTCTGGAAAGACTCTTGAAATTATCTTGGCCAGATAAAACGGATCTTCGTTTTATCCTTACAGGTGGGGATCAATTAACGCAGTATCCATCTAAAGATATTCCTTTTGCGGTAATTAATCAGTATGGTCCATCGGAAAATACCGTTGTTACTACAGATTGTTATGTGCCTGTAGGAGTGACAACCGGTACGCCATCGATTGGTCGGCCGATTGCGAATACAGAAGTTTATGTATTAGATTCTCATCTTCAGCTAGTACCAATTGGTATAATTGGAGATCTCTATATTGGAGGGAAGAGTCTTGCACGTGGATATGCTAATCGCCCGGATCTCACAAAGGAAAAATTTATTCCACATCCTTTCAAGTCAGGAGAACGTCTCTATTACACAGGAGACAAAGCAAGTTATCTTTCTGATGGTAATCTCCAGTTCCATGGTCGTATAGATGACCAAGTAAAAATTCGTGGTTTCCGGATTGAATTGGGAGAAATAGAAGCTGTTTTGCAGGCGCATTCTTCTGTGAAAGAAGCAGTTGTATTGGTACGAGAGGATAATCAAGATGACAAGAGATTAGTAGCTTATGTAGTTGGTGAAGGAAGTGTACATGAATGGCGAGAACATCTACAAACACATTTACCAAATTACATGGTTCCAACAAACTTTATTGAGATGGAATTTTTGCCACTTACACCGAATGGAAAACTTGATTTGAAGGCATTGCCTATACTTAGTGAACAATCCGCCGAAAATACTGTATACCCACGAACTCCGCTGGAAGAACTTATCGCTTCAGTGTGGAGTCAAGTGCTAGGAATAAAAGAAATTGGTGTTCAGGATTCTTTCTTTGAGCTTGGTGGTCACTCTCTACTTGCTACACAAGTGGTCTCGCGCTTACAAGAAGTCTTTCAAATCAAATTACCGGTACGTGAACTGTTCGAATATCCAACGGTCGAGGCACTATCGAAACGAATAGATCCGTTGCGTAAGGGGAGTGAAAAACGAGAAATTCCACCATTGATGCCGATGGAACGAGGAAATAATATTCCGCTGTCATATGCCCAACAGCGCTTATGGTTTATTGATCAGTTTGAACCTAATAGTGCACTTTATAATATGCCAATGGTATGCCGCCTTACAGGGAATTGGTTACCTGAAGCATTGGAGTTGGGATGGAATCAGTTAATAGAGCGTCATGAATCTTTGCGGACGGTATTTCATGAAGAGGAAGGTCATCCTGTGCAACAGATTCAACCTTATATTTTCCGTCCTCTTCCGCAAATGGACCTAACTAAGCTTTCATTAGAGGAGAGAGAAAGAAAGTTGCAGCAATGGATTCAAACTGAAGTTGAATCTCCATTTGATTTAGAACAAGGACCATTGTTCCGTGGACAAATCATAAGAATTTCAGAAGAAGAATGGGTTCTTCTGTGTAATATGCATCACATTATCTCAGATGGATGGTCGATGGAAATCTTGCTTCAAGAATGGATGACATTTTATGAGAATGCGATTGGTGAAAAACAAGCAGAGCTGGAACCACTACCAGTTCAATATGCCGATTTTGCTCAGTGGCAAAGAGGATGGTTGAAAGATGAAGTACTAAATCAACAGCTTGCATATTGGAAGGAAGAATTATCTGGTGAGTTACCAGTCTTAATGTTGCCAATGGATCGTCCGCGTCCGCCAGTGCAAACCCACCATGGATTAACTCATAATGTGCTGTTGTCACGCTCATTACTGGATAAATTAAACGAACTAAGTCGTCAAGAAGGGGCCACGCTTTTCATGACCTTATTGGCATCGTATCAAAGTTTCCTTTCCCGTTATACGGGACAATCGGATATTATTGTTGGCAGCCCAATTGCAAATCGAAATTATCGAGAAATTGAGGGGCTGATTGGTTTCTTTGTCAACACATTGGTTTATCGGGCTGATTTAAGTAATGCACCGGTATTTCAAGAGTTGTTGTCTCAAGTGCGGATAAAAGCATTGAAGGCGTATGAGTATCAAGATGTTCCGTTTGAGAAAATTGTAGAGGTTATCCAACCTGAACGAAATACAAGCCATTCCCCGATTTTCCAAACCATGTTTACTTTGCAAAATACGGGACAGGAGCTACCAGAACTACATGGAAGAAATATAGAAGTAATGGAAAGTAATGCTCAAATCGCTAAGTTTGATTTAAGTTTAACTGCTGCAGAAGTGGAAGAGGGTTTATTGCTTACTTTTGTTTATAGGACGGATTTATTTGACAGCTTAACTATTGAATCCATGGCTGAACATTTTGGAAACTGGTTGAATGTAATCGTGGAGAATCCTGATAAATCATTAGCTAAGTTGCCTATATTATCAGGATTACAGCAAAAAGAGTTGGAAGAGTGGAATAATAATGCTGTAGTATATCCACGGGAAAGTGCGATTCATCAGCTGTTTGAAGAGCAAGTAAATCGTACACCTGACGCGGTGGCAGTGGTAGATGAAAAACAGCAGTTAACATATCGAGAGCTTAATGAAAAAGCTAATCAATTGGCCCACTATCTTCAGCAATGTGGGATTGGGACTGAATCATTAGTTGGACTTTGCTTTGAGCGTTCAGTTGAGATGATTGTTGGTATTATGGGGATCTGGAAGGCTGGGGCAGCATATGTTCCATTGGACCCATCCTATCCAGAAAGTCGTCTACGATATATTTTGGAGGACACTGGAATTCAAGTATTAGTTACGAATGAGTCATTAGAAGATTGGATACCCAAAGAAGTCAAGGCAGTTTGTCTAGATAGGGATCAAGCAATGATTTCAAAAGAAAGCATTCTTTCACCAAAATGTGAAGTAACAGGAGAAAACCTAGCGTATGTTATCTATACTTCGGGATCGACGGGGAATCCAAAGGGTGTCTTGATACAGCATCATTCTGTAATAAACTTGTCGCATGGTTTACAAAAAGAGGTTTTCGAACATGAGATACCATCTAACATGCATGTCGGTTTAAATGCGTCAATTGCCTTTGATGCATCTATTCAACAATTACAAATGCTGTTATATGGTTCAAGTTTGTATATTATTCCGAATGAAGTACGAAGTGATCCGGAACAGTTTGTAGCTTATATTAGGGAGAACAAGTTAGCAATCTTTGATATAACACCTTCTTTGCTTCAATTACTTATAGATGCCGGATTGTTAGAAACGTACGATGGCGTTCATGTTCCAAGTAAGGTATTGGTTGGCGGCGAAGCGATTATGCCGTCATTATGGGAACAGTTAGTAGAGACTGATAAAATTGAGTTTTATAATGTATATGGTCCTACAGAATGTACGGTTGATGCAACATGCTATCATATCAAAAAAGATAGTGAGAGAGTAACGATTGGGCGTCCGTTGCCTAACGTTCAAACTTATGTATTGGATAGAAATGGGTTGCCAGTTCCAGTTGGTGTGATGGGTGAACTTTATATCGGAGGAGCGGGTCTAGCGAGGGGATACTTAAATCGTCCAGAGTTAACATCCGAACGATTTATTTCTCATCCATTCAAAGAAGGCGAGAGATTATATAGAACAGGCGATCTCGTGAGATATCTTCCTGATGGTAATATAGACTATTTAGGAAGAATTGATAATCAAGTGAAGATTAGAGGATTTCGAATCGAACTTGGGGAGATTGAGTCGACTTTACAGGAGCATGACTTGATAAAAGAGGCAGTTGTAATAGTTAGGGAAAATCAGTCGGGAGATAAGAGGTTGGTAGCTTATATAGTGGGCGAAGGCAGTTTAGAAGAATGGCGCGAGTATCTTAAAATAAAACTGCCAATCCATATGATACCTTCCTACTTTGTCGAAATGGAAGAGTTACCGCTAACCATAAATGGAAAGATTGATCGGAAATCATTGCCTATACCAGATTATCAAGGAACACAAGAAGGCTACGTAGCCCCAAGAAATGAACGTGAACACAAGCTTTCTATCATTTGGGAACGTGTGCTGGGTTCAAAACGTATTGGTATTTATGATAACTTTTTTGAAATTGGTGGAGATTCAATTCTTAGCATTCAGATTGTCTCTCGTGCGAAGCAAACTGGTTTACAATTGACACCAAAACAAATATTTGAACACCAAACGATTGCTGAGTTGGCGCAGGTAGTCAAAGAAGAACAAGGTGTACAAGCCGAACAAGGAATTATAACTGGAGATACGATACTTACACCTATTCAGCAAGGTTTTTTTGCACAAAATCATCCTAACCCACATCATTGGAATCAATCCATGTTCTTTAGAACGAAAGAGAAACTGGATATAGTATCACTGGAGAAGTCAGTGCGTAATCTTCTACTTCATCATGATGCCCTGCGTTTAAGATATGAACGTTTACCTGATGGGGCTTGGAAACAGTGGAATGAAGGAATAGAAGAACAATTGATACTTACTGTCATTTCATTAGCCGAAGTGCCGGAAGCCGATTGGCATCAATTTATTCAAAAAGAGATTAATATTGCACAAGAAAGTTTGAATTTACATGATGGTCCGTTAATGAGAATGGTTTATTTTGATGAAGGTGAGAAGACTGGCCGATTATTTTGGACAATTCATCACTTAGCCGTGGATGGTGTTTCTTGGCGAATTTTATTGGAAGATTTGCAAACAGCGTATACTCAAGCGATTCAAGGGCAGAAAATTCAATTACCTATGAAGAGTACATCCTTTAAAGAGTGGTCGGAAAAATTACATCATTACGCTGAAACTGGAATATCACAAGAAGTGCTGCATTACTGGGAGCAGCAGTCTGAACAAGACGTAGTTAAACTGCCGATAGATGGTACTATAAGTAATTCAGTAAGCGCAGTAACTGAGGAAATTACTGTGGTGTTAAATGAGAATGAGACCCGTATGTTATTGCAAGAGACTTTAAGCACTCACCGTGTCCAAATCAATGAACTATTATTAGCAGCATTGGTACAAGCTACAGCAGCATATACAGGGCAGAAGATATTGAGCGTGGATTTAGAGGGGCATGGTAGAGAAGAAATTATTGAAGATGTTGACTTATCGAGAACCGTGGGATGGTTTACAAGTATTTACCCTGTTCACTTAAATATTACTAGTGCTAATACGCCAATTGCAGCATTAAAAGCAGTTAAAGAACAAGTTCGCAAAATTCCTAATAAGGGTGTTGATTATGGAGTGTTGCGTTACATGAACGCAACAATGTGTGAGCAATTGAGCTCTCAACATACACCGTCTATTAGTTTTAACTATCTTGGACAATTTGATCAAATGTTTTCTAGAGATGCAATGTTTATGCCGGAGAACGAATTTAAGCGTTTAGATCATGCTGCCGGTTCCAAGCGATCGCATGTAATTGATGTAATTGGGGTTGTAACGAATGGAAAACTTCAGTTCACTTGGGTATACAATGTTGGACAATTCGCCAAATCAACGATTCAAAATATTGCACAGAATATGCTATATCAACTGAGCAGATTGATTCAACCTTCAGATAGAGAATCTGCACTGACCATTTCGGATTTTGCAATGGCTAATCTTAACCAAGTAGGTTTGACAAATGTACTAAACAAAATGAATCGTGGAAAGAACAATCAGATTACTGATTTATATCCACTATCACCTTTGCAAGAAGGTATGATTTTCCACACATTGCATGACCAAGGGAATGAACATGTTGCACCGTATATAGTGCAATTAAGTTTTATGATTAAAGGGAAAATGGATATTCCTACTTTTGAGCAGGCGTGGAAATCTGTAATTCAGCGGCATGAAATTTTTCGTACAGCATTTGTTTGGGACGAAATTGAAGAACCATTACAAGTGGTGTATGAAAATATCCCATTTAAAGTGAACAAAGAAGACTGGCGTACAATGACAACTAAAGAGATAGAGGAAAAAAGAAAAGTCTTTTTGGCATTAGATCGAAAACAAGCCTTCCAATTTGATGAAGCGCCATTGATGCGAGTAACGGTCATTCAAGAAGGTGAGGAAGAATATCGAATTGTTTGGACACATCACCATATTTTACTGGATGGATGGAGTTTACCATTGGTCTTTAATGAATTACTTACAGTCTATCAGAAGAGAATGAATGGAGAAGCTGTAAAGTTACCTAAACCCTCACCATATAAGAAATATATCCAATGGCTCAGAGAACAAGATAAGGAGCAGGCGGAACAATTTTGGAGAGAAAAGCTTAAAGGTTTTACTGCACCAACTTTGCTGGGCTTAGAAAGTAAAGAGGAAGAAAAAGGTTATACAGAAAAGGTTACCTATTTATCAGAAGAGCAGACTCAAGCGTTACAAGGATGGGCGAAACACAATAAACTTACTTTGAGTACAGTAATTCAAGGTGCATGGGCATATCTCATGAGCCGGTATAGTGGAGAAAATGACATTGTCTTTGGTGTAACAAGCTCAGGGCGTTCTACGGAGATTATTGATGTTGAAAACATCGTAGGTCCTTTCATTACAACGTCACCGACGCGAATTCAATTGATTGATGATATAAAAGTAATGGATTGGTTGCAGAAGATACAAGAGGAAGAGATAGAAAGAAGACAATATGAGTATGCTTCTTTAACAGAAATTCAGGGATGGAGTGAAGTTCCTAGAGGAACACCGCTGTTTAATAGTTTATATGTGTTTGAAAATTATCCAGTGAAAGAGGAGTCTTCAGAAAATCTAGAAATTGGTGAATTGGAAGGAGTAGAGCAAACCCACTACCCATTAGGGCTGGCTGTAGTTCCAGGAACCCAGTTATCGTTAAAGTTAATGTATGACTGTAGTAAGTTTAATAGAATAACTATTGAACGAGTGTTGGGTCATTTACAACAAGTGTTGATGCAAATGCTCAAAAACATGGATCAAACTCTATCGGAGCTGGTATATATTACGGAAGCTGAACAAAGACAACTATTAGAAGAATGGAATGATAATGCTATATCCTATCCACGTGAGAATGTGATTCATCAACTATTCGAAGAGCAAGTAAATCGTACGCCTGACGCGGTGGCAGTGGTAGATGAAAAACAGCAACTAACATATCGTGAGCTGAATGAAAGAGCTAATCAATTGGCCCATCATCTACAGAAATGTGGAATTCGGACAGAGTCATTGGTTGGCCTCTGCTTTGATCGTTCAGTTGAGATGGTTGTTGGTCTCATGGGAATTTGGAAGGCTGGAGCAGCCTATGTTCCATTGGATCCATCGAATCCGGAAAGCCGCCTGCGATATATTTTAGAAGACACAGGAATTCAAGTATTGGTTACAAATGAGGTATTAGTAGGCTGGATACCTAAAGAAATCAAGACAGTTTGCTTAGATAGGGACCAAGCAATAATTTCTCGAGAAAGCAAACTTTCGCCGATATGTGAGGTAACAGGGGAAAACTTAGCGTATGTTATCTACACTTCCGGTTCGACAGGGAATCCAAAGGGTGCTTTAGTACAGCACCATTCTGTAATAAGCCTATCATATGGTTTACAAAAAGAAGTTTTCTCACATGAGATACCTAGTAATATGCGCGTCGGTTTAAATGCGTCAATTGCCTTTGATGTATCTATTCAGCAATTACAAATGCTGCTTCATGGTTCAAGTGTATATATTATCCCAAGTGAAGTTCGCACTAATCCGGAACAATTTGTGTCCTATATTAGGGAGAATAAATTGGAAATGTTTGATATGACACCTTCATTACTTCAATTACTTATTGATGGAGGATTGCTAGAAACAAGTGCTGATGTTCATGTACCAAGTAAGATATTGGTCGGTGGTGAAGCAATCATGCCGTCATTATGGGAACGGCTAGTAGAGACTGAAAAAATTGATTTTTATAACGTATACGGTCCTACAGAATGTACGGTTGATACAACGTGTTATCATATCCAAACAGATAGTAAGCGAGTTACAATTGGACGTCCATTGCCGAACGTTCAAACTTATGTATTGGATAAAAATCTGTTGCCTGTTCCAGTTGGTGTAACAGGTGAGCTATATATTGGTGGTGCAGGTATAGCGAGAGGATACTTGAATCGTCCAGAATTAACAGCAGAGCGATTCATTCGTCATCCATTTAATGAAGAAGAGCGTTTATATCGTACAGGAGATTTGGTTCGTTATTTACCTGATGGTAATTTAGATTACTTGAGAAGAATTGATAATCAAGTGAAAATTCGGGGCTTCCGTATTGAACTTGAAGAGATTGAAGCGAATCTAGAGAGTCATCCATTGGTAAAAGAAGCAGTAGTTTTGGTAACAGAGGATAAATTAGGAGAGCAGAGATTGGTTGCTTATGTAGTTGGAGCTGGAAGCATGCATGAATGGCGTGAATATCTCAAGACACAAGTACCGAATTATATGGTTCCCGCACACTTTATTGAGGTAGACGAGATTCCTCTTACAATGAATGGGAAAGTTGATCGAAAGGCATTGTACAGTTTAACTATTCAAAGAGAAAATAACTTCTCTACACCAATCATTCCAAGGGATGAAATTGAATATCAGTTGGTTAAAATCTGGCAGGATGTGTTACAGATAGAAGATGTCTATGTAAATGATGATTTCTTTAATAGAGGGGGACACTCTCTCCTTGTAATCAAATTAGTTTCAAAAATTAGGGAGAAGTTTGGAAAAGAGATTAAGGTGTCTACATTGATTAAGAATCCAACATTGGAAGGAATCGCATGCCTTATTCGTGATAAGCATGATATGACAAAATCTGTATCAGCGCTGGTACCACTACAAGAATCAGAGAAAAGACCTTTCTTCTGCGTTCATCCGTTTATGGGGAATGTATTTTGTTACATTCAACTAGCAAGATTGCTTAAGAATCACTGTTCATTTTATGGTTTACAGAATCCTCTCATAGAAAAGAGAGAGATTGACGACTCGACCTTGCCGGAACTAATTCAACTTTACATTAAAGAAATAAAAAGTGTTCAGCCAGAAGGCCCATATCGTCTTGGAGGATGGTCTTTAGGCGGTGCAATTGCTTATAAAATTGCAACTGTACTAAGAAATCAAGGAGAGGAAGTTGAATTGTTGGTACTTATGGATACTAAAGTACCTTCAGAGCAGGATCATAAAACAAGGGAGGATATGCTCTCATATATATCTGAACATTTCATTCCTAGAGGTCTTACTGAGCAGGAAGAAGGCCTCGTCCATAAGCAAGATATGCTTGTGGAGCGATTAATTATGGAAGGAGTACTCCCGCCTGATGCAAATCTTATGAATTTGAAGCAAGTTATCAATGCTCATAGGAAATGCCTGAACTTAATGGCAGAGAATGATTTGATACCATACTTTGGAGAAGTTATCTACTTTAGTGCTGAGGAAGGAAAAGAGTTGTTTACAGATTGGGGACCTTTATTAAAAGGAAGAGTAAAAAAGGATTCTGTCCCTGGATCACATGAAGAAATAGTAGACTTCCCCGCAGTTGAAGAGATAGCTAAGTATCTATTAAATGAATTTGAAGGAATAAAAGAAACATCCCTTTCATTAACTGAAAAGTAGAGAGTGCAAAAGATGCAACGCTATGAAAGAAAAGGGCAGCCCAATAACTGCAAATAAAGTGTAGGCAATAATGAATATATCAAGAGTATTACTTTTTAAGAGGATAATGCAAAAATTACTTGGTAAAGACATAGAAACCTATATGAGTTGCTCATAGAATGATGTAAATGCTCTCCATTTTGTGTAATAGAAGCTAATGCTTTGATGATATTACTGAGGAAAGGTGTATATTTTCATTGATATGTAAATATGCACCTTTTCTATTGTATTTGCAATTTAATAAGGTTAATTTGAATTTATGTAACGCACATATGTGAAGCCATCCTTTAAAAAAGGAAGTGATATATCATACACATTCAAGCTGTGAAAATACCAAAGAATATTGAAAGTCATTTGTTTAAGCAACTTAGTAACTTGGTTTCAAATGAGAAGAAAGAACGAATGAAGCGTTTATTAAACTCATGCGACATTAATAGGACCCTGATAGGGGATTTACTAATCCGATCTCTAATCTGCCAAAAATATAAAATTAATAATGAAGAAATTAGATTTATATATAATGAGTATGGAAAACCTTTTGTTGAAAATTTTTCTGACTTTCATTTTAATCTGTCACATTCAGAAGAATGGGTGGTTTGTACTACTGCTAATTTTAATGTGGGTATTGATATAGAAAAGGTTTCAGAAATAGAGGCTCTTAAATTAGCAAATGAATTTTTTTCAGAGGAAGAATTTTATGATATATCTAAAATGAATTCTGATGAACAAATTAATTATTTTTATGATTTATGGACATTAAAAGAAAGTTATATAAAAACGATTGGAAAAGGGCTTTATATCCCGTTAAATTCATCCTCTATAAAAAAAGAGTCACGAACTTTAATTTCATATAAGTATATACCTCAAAACTTTTACTTTAGACAATATAACATTGAGCCAAATTATAAGATATCTGCTTGTGCAACAAGGGATGAATTTCCGCAAGAGATAATAATTAAAGACATTTATTCAATTTGCCAAAATATATACAAATTTGAAAGTAAGGAGAAAATCAATGCAGAAGACTAAACTTTTTTGCTTTCCACATGCTGGGGGATCTGCGTTTAGTTACGCAAAATGGAAAAATCACTTTAATCCATATATTGAGGTAGTCCCGATAGAGTTAGCTGGTAGAGGATATAGAATTGAAGAAAACTTGTACGAAAGTATGGAAGAGGCCGTAAATGATGTCTACAATAATATAGTTATGCAGATAGATGATTCGCCCTACATTCTATTCGGGCATAGCATGGGAAGTTTGATCGCCTATGAAGTAGCCAGAAAAATAAAGGACTCTAAAAACGTATCGCCTGAATTTCTTGTTTTGTCCGGTAGAAACCATCCAAATAGTAAAATAAAAAATATCCGATATAATCTTTCTAATGAGCAATTTAAAAGAGAAGTTATTGCAATGGGAGGTACACCATCCGGGGTACTACAATCAGAAGAATTAATGGAGATTTTTCTCCCAATTCTAAGAGCAGATTTTAAAATTGTCGAGACATATATTCATGACAATAATATACAACCATGTGATATTGATTTTCTTATATTTAATGGGGAAAATGATGAATTTACTACATATGATCAAGTAATAAAATGGGAGCAATATACAAGTAAAACGTGTACTCTCCATTCTTTTGAAGGTAATCATTTCTTTTTAAATGAAAATATTGAAGAAATAGCAAAGAGCATTATAAGAAAGTTAGATTCTAAAAGATTATCAAATAGTTTTTAGAGGTTTTCTAAGTATATTCATGACTAAGGAACAAAAATATTAAATGTGAAAAATAAAGGTACTGCTGAAATATCATTGAATAAAGGTATTGAAGCCTAAACGAACTGTTCAAAGGCGGGAAAAAAGACTCATTGAATCTTAAGAGCTACTTCCCGTATTTATCTAAAAAAGTGATGCAACTTACTTGCATCACTTTTCTCATCTTTTTATTTTCTTTCTAAAGGTTCTTGCGCCCTCATTTTACAATAGTTATTTCTAAAATTATTATACTGTTTATATATATCTTTGTTATTTCTAAAACTTTCCCCTGATTCCACATAACAATGCAGTGCTTTAGTAAATTCCTCATTTTTATTAGCTAATATTTCGACCGTTGAACCAGGTTCTTTTTGCGTTAAATGATGTAACACTATTTATTATTATCTTTTTTTATCTCCTTTTGTTCAATATTATTGTGTACAGAACTATACAATTTTCTGTACACAAAAAGAGATTTAGCTGTTATGCAAAATATAGGCGAAATCTCTATACATATGAAGTTTTAAAAAATGGGCTATCACATATAAAATTTTCAAAATATAAATTTCATTAAAAAGCACTGTCTAATAAGGTTCTGGTTTAAAAATCATTTTGAACACATATGCATTAAGAACTTTAATGTTTTTAAAAATATTCTAAAGGTATCCCTAATCTACTCTTCACAGGAATTGATGGTAATTTCTTATTTTGGGGAAATGGATGGTAACCCTTGTATATTTTCCTTCTTGTGATTGAATAGAAATATCATGCCCTAATTTTAAAGCCATTTGTTTCGCAAGATACAGGCCCATTCCAGTAGATTTTGTATGTGTTCTTCCAGTAGAACCTGTAAATCCTCTTTCGAACACACGATGTATATCTTCTTGCTTTATCCCAATGCCTGTATCTTGAATAAGCAATCGATTTTCTTTATGATCCTCCTCAAAACGGAAAAAAATCTCTCCACCATCATTTACATACTTTAAAGCATTTGCAGTAATTTGGTCTATGATAAATGCAAGCCATTTGCTATCGCTTTGAACGAATTTCTGCATTTCCTCCATATGTAAGTGAATTCGTTTCGTGATAAAGATTTTGGCATATTTCTTTACACTTTCTTTAATAATTTGATTCAACTGTACATCTGTAATGAAATAGTCTTTAGAAAACGAGTCAATCCGTGAATAGTAAAGAGCCTGTTCCACATAATTATCAATTTTGTTCAGCTCATCTTCAAACTTATCTACAAGAAAATCTACTGTTTTTCCCGTACTGTTCTCAATGAGTAAATTACTTGCGGCAATTGGAAGCTTTACCTCGTGAACCCAGGACATAATAAAATTTTGGTGATCCACTTTCTCGTGAATCAACTTTTGAAGTTGCTTATTATGATTGTCCTGTACTATTTTTATCATTTTGACATATAAAGCTTGTTCATAATTTACTCCCAATTACAATGCGTTCTTCTACTGACGGAACGGTTGGATATGTTTCTAACCTTAGATCAGGGACAATAAGTGTATTAGATTTAGTTAATTACAAGAATGTTCATACCATTGAAGTTGATCCAGGAGATCGAAATACAGATCCTTCTGTAAATCAGGGAGCTCATGGTATAGCTTATATAGAAAGATAAAATAAAAAATGCTATTCTTTTTGTAGAAATATACAGAAAGAATAGCATTTTTTTCTATTTTAAAGGGGTATTTTTTTTTATTTTGATAGACATATATGTTTCCATGTTAAAAGAGTAAGCAAAATTTATAAAGGCTCGTTATTAGTTTTTGTATGAAGTTAATTTTGGATAATTGATTATTGTATTCTTCTAATTGGATTAGATATTCATAATCAATTTGCAACAACCAAACTTCGTGTTTTCAATGTACAATGGATTATATTAATTACTATTGATCACATAAAATCCATCTGCAATCATATCAACTTTTTATCTGTTAAAAAACTTTGCACCGCCCCCCTTTTGGGCTAGCGTATACATCTTTCTAAATTTACGAATTCCTTTACCAATATTATTTAATGTAATGCCAACCCTGAAATTTCCCATAAATTACTTTAGGTTCTTATAATATTATGTCTATTTAAAGAAGAATGGACTCCCACTTGGATAATTGAAAATTAAAACTAATACTTTACTATATTTTTGAGCTGTTGTTAATAACTACCTTTAGAATAAGAAGCTAATAGTGAACATTTCAAGTGTGGCCATATATTCTTCTGACCAAGCTGCTGTAGAAAGCTTAAGAATTCTTAAGAACTTTTGCCCCTTTTTATTAAGGTTTGGAATCTAGATTATGATTATGAATTCGTACCAGTGGGGTGTTTAAACAAGAAAACAATTCGTTTTCTTATTTCTGTATATGATGAACTAAAAATCAGTTGGTGTAGCCCTTTCCAAGTTCGAGGTTTCTTGGAGACAAATTAATTGAAGAAACTGATTTGAAGAAAGGAAATTACATTGTCAAATATGGACCAAGTACAGGTGTATTCACAGAAAAATTAATTAAAATAAGAAGGAAACTTATGAATTGTATATGGTTCAGCAGTAAATGTTGAACAATATATTAGGCGAACGATATAATTTATATCTATTATGTTATTTCTTGTCTTCCGTTTACAAACTTAAGAAAAAAGAAGATACAAATGTCTCACCTGCTTATGTCTTTAGCTGTTTAATACGAGAAAAAATATGGAGGAATCATATGGAGTCAAAAATTCTTATTGTCGATGATGATAAAGAGATTAGAAATCTCATCTCTGTTTATTTGGAAAATGAAGGTTTGAAAACTCAAAAGGCAGAAGATGCTATACAAGCTTTACAACTGTTAGAAGAAAAGGAGTTTGATTTAATTATTTTAGATATTATGATGCCGAATATGGATGGTATTGAAGCGTGTATGAAGATTAGGAAAGATCGCAATATGCCTATCATTATGCTATCTGCAAAATCAGAGGATATAGACAAAATTCAGGGTTTAGCCTCTGGTGCCGACGATTACTTATCAAAACCGTTTAACCCACTAGAATTAATCGCTAGGGTAAAATCCCAATTAAGAAGGTTTAAAACATACAATACGTCAATAGAACATAATAAAAGCATTCTAGAAATTGGTGACTTAACCGTGAATACAGATACGCGCCAAGTATGGGTAAGGGGAAAGGAAACAAGGCTAACTCCAAAAGAGTTTGATATTCTCGAACTACTTGCCCGTAACAAAGGGATTGTCCTGAGTGTAGCAAAAATATATGAATCAGTTTGGAAAGAGGTTTTTTATAAATCAGACAATACCGTCATGGTGCATATTACAAAAATAAGAGACAAAATTGAAGAAGATTCTAAACATCCCATTTATATTAAAACTGTTTGGGGAATTGGGTATAAAATATGAAGAATGTTAGTTTCAGAAATAAGATCATTATAAAACTTCTTGGTGCTGTTGCAGTTAGTTTTTTTATTTCATTTGGTTTAACAATCCTCATTTTGGTATATGTCATAGATCCATTATTTGTAAAATATGAAGAGTTTGGTATGTTTGAATTCAATTTAGCATTGTTGTTCTTATTCGCGTTCGCAATCATTAACTTTATAATAATTTTTTTAATATTGGTTCGAAAGAAAATAGCCTATTTGAAGCTCATTTCGGATAATGTAAATGTTATTGCAAATGGAAAACTGGGTTTGACAATTGGGATTAAGGGGAAGGACGAATTGACCCAACTTGCTCAAAATATCAACTATATGTCCAAGGAATTGGAAAATACATTTGAACAAGAAAGAAGATTAGAACGTACAAAAAATGAACTTATAACCAATGTTTCTCATGACTTACGCACACCGTTAACATCTATTATTGGCTATATAGATTTATTAAAAAGAGGGCAATACAACAGTAACACACAATTACAGGAATATCTTGAAACCACGTATTTAAAATCAAAGAGATTGAAATATTTAATTGATGAACTGTTTGAATATACGCGTTTATCAGGCATCGATGCTAAGTTAAACTTTAATGAAGTCGATTTATCAGGTTTGTTGGAGCAAATAGTTGGAGAATATACTCCTATATTTGAAAAGGAAAGTTTAATTGTTCAAAAATCAATAACGGAAGAAACAATACCTATTTTCATGGATGTAGAAAAAATGGTACGTGTTTATGAAAATCTGTTTATGAATGCGATAAAGTACAGCATGAAACCATCGGAATTATGCGTATGTCTTGAACTAATAGGTAATAAAGCAATTTTGAATGTATCGAATAAAGTCGAGAAGCCACCTGTTAGCGACCCTAATAAATTGTTTGAAAGATTTTTCAGGGGTGATAAGGCAAGAAAAAGTGATCAAGGAAATGGACTGGGACTTGCTATCTCAAAAAGAATTGTTGAACTTCATCATGGTAATATATATGCAGAATATAAAGAAGGTTGGATATCCTTTATTGTTGAACATCCAATCAAATAGATTGGCTTATGGAATTACATGTTCCATAAGCTTTTTTTATAAACCTTAAGAATTCTTAAGGTTTTTTCAGGGTGTTTCCTAATTTTTATAGTTTATCATGTATGTATTCAAAGCGATGAGGTGAGTGGAGAAATTAAAATAAAATTTTCTTTACAGCTTTCAATTGGATACATCGTGATAGTCTTTTGGAAAAGGTAGATGCAACATGACTATTTTGTTAGTAGCAAATATGAATAGCAACTTATTTTAAAGAAATGAAAAAACAAACGTAGGAGGATATATATGACGAAACCAGTTGTAGACGTGAAAAACGTACAAAAAGTGTACGGTAAAAAAGGTGAGAACCAATCACACGCGTTAAAAGGTGTTTCATTCTCAATTCAAGAGGGTGAGTTTATCGGAATTATGGGGCCATCTGGTTCTGGTAAAACAACATTATTAAATGTAATTTCAACGTTAGATAAAGCGACAGGCGGCGTTGTTGAAATTGCAGGAACGGATATTACGAAAATGAAGCAAGGTGAGCTTTCTGATTTTCGTTCGCAAAAATTAGGATTCATTTTCCAAGACTTTAACTTATTAGAAAACTTATCTATTTACGAAAATATTGCACTTCCACTTTCACTTCAGGGTGTCCCATCACGAAATATTGGACAGAAAGTAGAAAAAGTAGCTGATATGTTAGGAATTTCAGCAATCCTTCAAAAGTATCCATCTGAAGTATCGGGTGGACAAAAACAGCGCTCCGCAGCAGCACGTGCGTTAGTGCATGAGCCAGCAATTATTTTAGGGGACGAGCCGACAGGAGCGCTTGATTCTAAAAATGCAGCAAGTTTACTGGATGCGATGACAAGCTTAAATAAAGAACAAGGTGTATCCATTATGATGGTTACGCATGATCCATATAGTGCAAGTTACTGTCAGCGTATTTTATTCATTCAAGATGGTGAGTTATATAAAGAAATTCATCGTGGTGGTACCCGTGAAGAATTCTATAAAGAAATTTTAGATGTGCTTGCAAACTTAGGCACACAAAAAGCGTAAGGAAGGAAGTTCAATCATGTTATTTAAGCTTTCCATGTCAGGCCTAAAAAGTAAGTTGCGAGATTATATTGTTTTACTTGTTGGTCTTATTGTCTCTATTTCGACTTTTTATATGTTTCAAACGCTAGCATCCAATAAAACGTTCCTTGAATCTAACTCTTCTATTAGGGATATTGTGTCTGTATTTAAAATTGGTTCCTTTTTGTTAGCGGTTATCACATTTTTTTATATTTTATATGCAAACTCTTTCTTATCAGCTCTTCGCCAAAAAGAATTTGGTATGTATATGATGTTAGGAGCAAAAAAGCATAAAGTTACCTTACTTATGTTTATCGAAACAATCATATTAGGTGCCACATCTCTTTTGATTGGAATTACAATTGGTGTAGGACTTGCAGAAGGTATCGGTCAGTTATTAATGAAACAACTCGAGTTTACTGGTGAAGGTTATAAAGCATTTTATCTGCCATCTATCATTATTACTTGCGTCTTCTTCTTTGCACTATTTATATTATCAGCAATTATGAATAGCATTAAATTATCGCGTATTTCTGTACTGCAACTTGTACATGCAGATGCCCAAACAGAACGTGTCGCCGTAAAAGGAAAAATGACAGTTGTAGTTGCATTCCTTGGTATTCTTTTATTAGGTATTGGTTATGCATCACTGATTTATATTTCTCATGCAAATTCGCTAATTGTTTTGGGATTAATGGCCGTTGGATTAATCACAGCAACCGTTGGTACTTACCTTATATTTGGATCACTTCTCCCAGTTATGATTAACAAGCTAAAGAGTAATAAAAAACATAGTGAAAAAGGACTAAATGCTTTTACTTTTGCACAATTAAATTTCCGCATTAATGGTCTAACAAATGTGCTTGCAACAGTAGCAATCTTAGTGGCTCTTGGTGCTGGTGGAATTGCTTGTGGTATGGCATTTAAAAATAACATCCTAAAAATGACAGATCAAATGCGAATTTACGATTCAGTCATTCATAATCCAACAGCGGAAGAAAAGAAAATTTTGAGTGGTATCTTATTTCAAGAAAAACTTGAATATCATTACAAAGTTGATGATAGGTATGTTTATTATCTTAAAGAAGATGTAGAAAAAAATCGCCCTTTCTTGCAAGGTATGAAAATAGAGAAAGTTTCAGAGGAAATACCCACTGGTGCATTTTCAATAAAACGGGTTCAAGGAGAGACGGACACAAAACAATGGATCCAGGCTTTCAGTGCGATTCAGCCAGATTATATGTATCCTGATTATGAAATGAAAATTGTAGATCAAAACATATACGATGGTATGAAGGGTAAAGAAAGTACTGTGTTTATGGGGAAAACAGATGATTTTGGGTCATACATAAAAAAATGGAAAAAACTTGATGAATTACAGATAGCAAAATATAAAAATGTAAAAGCGGAAGAATTGGATAGTAAGTATCAAGCGTATATTGTGAGTCATAATTTTGCCAGCGGACTAATGTTTATGGGTTTTTTCGTTGGAGTTGCATTTTTAGCAATGATGGCAAGCTGCTTAATGTTTAAAATTCTATCCGGTGCATCCAAAGATAGTACACGTTATCAAATGCTTCGTAAAATCGGTGTTCGCAGGGAGTTATTAATACAATCGATTTATAAAGAGTTATTCTTCGTATTTTTAGTCCCAGCAATTGTGGGTATTGTTCACGTATTAGTTGGTATAAACATGTTCAGCGTTCTTTTGGCTGATCCGTACTTTCGTATTTGGCTACCAATTAGTATTTTCGTAGTGATTTACTCGATTTACTACTTGATTACAGTTCAATTGTATAAAGGGATTGTACTTCCGAAAGAAAAATAGTTTTATAAAACATACAAAATGTTAAACTCATAAAGCCCAGTAATATCGGTACCTATGTATGATATTACTGGGCTTTTATTTGGATATTCAACGCCGTGTTTTAAAAATTATATAAATACCTAAACTTAGTTTTATTTTTTATATATGGGGTGCGTCCCCTATATAGAAGGTTTCTTCAATATGTATGAAGCGTATTTTAAATTTTTCTAATATTAATATTGTTTAGAATTAGTATATATATTATTATAAATAATGGTATATTAGTGAATTTTTGATACATATTCTATTCAATCTCTAAAAATATAATTCTTGGAGGCGTTGTTGTGCGTAAAAAATGGAAAATCGGGCTAATGAGTACGCTTCTTGCCTGTACGACCTTCACATCTGTAGCATTTGCAGCAGAAAAGCCAGTCGATCAACCCAAATGGGAGGAATGGCTAAATGGACATGCAAAAAGATTAAATGAACCCACTTCCCAAACAAAAGAAGATTTATCTTTTCTAAAAGAGGCCGTACAGGACAAGCGTATTGTTGTACTTGGCGAAAGTACGCATGGTGCTAAGGAAATGAATCAATCCAAAATACGTATGATTAAGTACTTACATGAAGAAATGGGATATGATGTAATTGCATTTGAATCAGGATTTGCAGAAGCAAGTACGGTTCAACAAAATTTTGATAACTTAACCGCTACTGAAGCTATGAAACAATCTTTAGAAGGTGTATGGCAAACAGAGGAAGTTGAACAATTGTTTACCTATATGAAAGAACAAAAAGAAAAAGGAAAGCCACTAACATTAGCTGGTTTTGATATAAATTTGTTTTATAGATCTTCATTCCACTCGTATGCGAAAGACTGGTTGCAAAAACTAAGTCCTGAAGTGGCATCTGAATTTGATGCAGCAGTAACAGAGTTGATTAAACTGGATAAGTATTACAATGGTTATAAAGGTACATATCCCTATGATCAATATAAAATAGAAATTCAACCTGTTATCAACAAGTTTGAAAATGTGAGAACTTTTATTCAGAATCATAAAGCTAAATTGACTCAAGTTGCACCTCACCCTACGTATGATGTGAATTTCCTTGAGAAATCAATCAATATACGGATTGATGCGATTAAAACACATCTAGATGCTTATATGAAATTTAGAGGTGGCATCTTCTCTACTAATGTTAGAGACTACGCTGATTATATCCGAGATCAAAAAATGGCTCAACACCTAGCATGGCTCACTGAAATGCAATATAAAGACAATAAAATTATTGTATGGGGACATAATTATCATATTCGGAAACAAAATTCGAAAATGATATTAGACTATACGAAGTTACAGCAATACAATTTTGTAGGCCCTAATATGATGGATTATCTTCCGCAGCGCATCAAAAACCAAATGTACACGATTGGCGTATTTGCGTATAGTGGGAGCAGTTGGAACTCTGCAAATAACAAAATTGTTACTGTACATACAGAACATGAAGAACAAAGTGTAGAAAAAATAATAAGCACCGTTGGAAGTCCAAATGTCTTTGTAAACTTACAAGGAGAAAGTAACCGACCAGAAACGTCATGGATGTTTACCCCAACTGCAGCAAGTTACTGGGGGGACAAAGATCGAGAAGAAATCATGATTCCTATCGAACAATATGATGGCATTTTATGGTTAGAAAAGACTTCGCCTTCTGTTCTTAAATAAAAGAGAGCATCCTTACATGTTAAGGATGCTCTTTTTCTTGTCATGATTGTACGTAAACAACATTCAATTGGATTCATTCCCTATAGAAAATACTAACAATCAAACAATATATTCATTATAGGGGAGCGTCACACCGCCATCAAGCTAAGAAAATACAACTACTCCCAGAACGAAATTTTGTGCTAACTTGTAACAAAAAAGCTCATTTTTTCATTTTGGGGTAATTCTGAATTCTTAAGTTGATGGGCATGGGGTAGCACCACGCTATCAAGCTAATATTTTAAAGTATCCCAAAACGAAAAATTCATATCACTACAACAGTTATTTATGAGAATTTAGTGTGTTTTTTGTGTTTTGGGGAACAATCAATTTTTTTAATAGAGGAAACTCATTCAAAATGGAAGAATGGAGAAATAACTGCTGTTATATTTATGGAAATGTTAGAACTAAAGAAAAAAACCTTTTATAAAATTATGAAGGAATATGAAGAAGTAAATTAGGGCTTTTCCTATAAAGCGTACCACCAACACTTTAATGAAACTCTAGCAAACCATCCGAATTTAAAATCTGTACGTATTTTGATTGGTAATGGAGAAACATCAAAACGTTTTAATTATAATTTAACTAGATTTGATAAAGACGGTAAAGAAAAAAGAATTAGAATTCAATACTCAAAAACACCTTCGTAAAGAAGCATTCCTACGCGTCTACTACTCTGATAAAAAAGTTGAAGAAGATGTATCAGGTTGGGAAGAAGTGAAGCAGGACGAGATTCCTGCGAAAGTGAAAGAAAAACTAGCTGCGAAATAATAAAAATAAAAAGGGTTTGGTCTTATCGGTCGAATCCTTTTCTGTTTTCAAAATCTTTTTCTGAAATGACTATGAATCCATGTCTTTTAAATAGAGCTGTTGTTACGCCGTAATCAGTTTGTTTATTTCCATTAATTACATAAGTCTTATCGTTTTTTGCACCAGAACAGATATCCCTACATTTATCTGCCTCTTTGTTAAGGCATCGAATAATCCTTACTTATACCATCGCGATTTCTGATAACTTATATGTAGAGGTATCACTCAATATAACAAAAATGTAATGTTAATGAAATGTAATTCCATCGATACTATAAATGAAATTATATAAAATTAGTTACATAAATGAATGAGAGCTAAAGAATTTTTATAATGAAAAAGGAGAAGTATTAATGCGAAATATATTAAGTGTAGAAAAAATTGAAAAATATTATGGTAATAAAGATAATGTAACAAAGGCTATAGATAATATTAGTTTTAAGGTAGATGAGGGAGAATTTGTTGGGATAATGGGGCCTTCAGGAAGTGGCAAAACTACATTACTTAACTGTATATCAACTATTGATAATGTTACTACGGGAAAAATAATGATAAATAATAGTGACATTACTCGGTTAAAATCAAAGTCACTAGATAAGTTTAGACAAAATGAATTAGGGTTTATATTTCAAGACTTTAATTTATTAGATACCCTTACTGCTTATGAAAATATTGCCCTAGCGTTAACAATAAAAGGTGAGAAAAGTTCAAAAATTGATGGAAAAATACAAGCAGTTGCAAAGTATTTAGACATTGAACAAGTATTAAGCAAATACCCTTATCAAATGTCAGGCGGACAAAAACAAAGGGTTGGTTCGGCAAGAGCTATCGTAACAGATCCATCTTTAGTACTTGCAGATGAACCAACAGGATCGTTAGATTCTAAATCAGCTAGATTATTACTAGAAAGATTTGAAAGTCTTAATAAGGATTTAAAAGCTACAATACTTATGGTTACTCATGATGCATTTACAGCAAGCTATGCTCGTAGAATTCTTTTTATTAAAGATGGAAAAATATTTATCGAGTTGGTAAGAGGGAATGATTCTAGAAAAGAATTCTTTACTAAAATTATCGAAGTTATAACCCTTCTTGGAGGTGACGATAATAATGTACTCTAAGATTGCTATTGGGAATGTAAAGAAAAGTTTTAAAGATTATGCAATATATTTCTTAACACTAACACTGGCTGTTTGTATATTTTATAGCTTTAACTCAATAGAATCACAAAAGGCACTTATGGAAATTAACGCTTCAGATAGAAAGTATGTGCCTACAGTAATGAACGCTATCTCAAATGTGTCAGTATTTGTATCCGTAATATTAGGTGGTTTAATATTGTATGCAAATAATTTCTTAATTAAAAAACGTAAAAAAGAATTAGGAATATACATGACTTTAGGTATGGGAAGAAGAAACATATCCAGAATATTAGTAACAGAGACATTTCTAGTTGGCGTTATATCTTTAATGAGTGGACTTATAATAGGTATTGGAGTATCGCAGGGGTTATCTACATTTGCATTAAAGCTATTTGACTTGCCCATCAATAAATATAAATTTGCAATTTCAACAGGTGCTATAGGTAAAAGCGTATTATACTTTGGAATCATGTTTTTACTTGTTATGTTATTTAATGTATATGTTGTTTCTAAATACAAAATAATTGATTTGTTAACAGCAGGTAGAAAAAACGAAGATGTAAAATTTAGAAATCCTCTTATCTATGTAATCACATTTATTATGTGTGTAGCATCACTTGGATATGCATATGTGACTGTACTAAAAATCGGATTGAATTTTACTAATCCTATGCTCGTGGTATCAATCATTCTTGGCATATTAGGTACATTGCTGTTTTTTTTTAGTTTATCTGGATTTATATTATATGTTGTAAAGAAGAATAAAAAAGTCTATTTTAAAGGTTTAAATATATTTATCATCAAACAAATAAATAGTAAGGTTAATACAAATTTTATATCCATGTCTGTAATCTGTTTAATGTTATTCCTTACAATGGTGGCTTTATCTACAGGAATCAGCTTTAACAGAATGATGGACGCCACAACGAAAGAAATAACACCATTTGATGCCAGTATTACGTTGGAGAATAAGGATGAAAGTTACACTATAGAAGAAGTATTAAATAAAGCTAATTTTAAAATAAGTAATAACGAAAAATATGTATCTTATAATGTATATCGAACAGGGATGGAAGTGGTGGACTTTGTACCAGAAGGTAAAGATTATAATAACGATATAGATTTCATTAAAGTATCTGATTATAATAAAATTTTAAATCTTAAAGGTGAAAAGGAAATCACTTTAAATAACAATGAAATTTTACTTTTATCAAATGAAAGCCGGTTGGCTAATTCGACAAATGAAAGATTAAAAACTAGCAATAAGGTGAATATTAAAGAAAAAGAATATTTGGTAAAAAACGCTAAAGTTATACAAGAGAATCTTTACACTTATGATGTGCGAACTAATTACTTCACAATCGTTATAAATGATGAGTTTTTATCAGGCTACAAAATTACTGAATCCGTACTTAATGTAAATTATTTAGATGGAAATAGAGAAGAATATAATAAAAAATATGATAACGTTGCACGGGGCTTTTATGACGAAAATGGCCCGAAATTAAATATTAATCGTATAGCAGGCAAATCAAAGGATGAAGTTTGTGCAGGAAGTAAGGGATTGAAAACTATCGTACTGTTTATTGGGATATATATAGGTATTGTATTTTTAATAACGAGTATGGCTGTATTAGCTCTTCAACAATTATCAGAAGCCAGTGATAGCATAGAACGATATAAATCTCTGAAGAGAATTGGTTCAAACGAGACAATGATCGACAAAACGATTTTCATTCAAACTTTCGTATACTTTAGTCTTCCAGTTTTTCTTTCCATAATTCATTCTATAGTTGGAATTTATGTAGTCAATTATTATATTAACACATTTCAACAAACAGACATTATTTTACCAGCATTGATGACGGGCTTAGTATTTCTTGTAGTGTATGTAGGATATTTCTACACGACATATGTCGGGTATAAAAATATTGTAAAAAGTAATACTTAATTTTATAATGCTCATTAAGGCTATTACACCTTGTTTCTCAAGATGTAATAGCCTTATATTCTATATAGGAAGGGAAAAATCATGAAAAAAATCATTCTGATTGAAGATGATGAAATCATCAGAGAAGAATTACAACATTTTTTTATAAAGTATGGATATGAAGTAAAGGCTCCTACAGAATTTAATCATATTATCGAATATATAGAAATTGAGAATGCAGACCTTATATTACTAGACATAAATCTTCCTGTGTTCGATGGCTATTATATATGCAGAGAAATACGTAAAACTTCAGATGTTCCAATCTTCATGGTTACAAGCAGAGATAGTGATGTAGATGAACTAATAAGTATGAATTTAGGAGCAGACGATTTTATAACAAAGCCGTATAATACAGAAATACTATTAGCAAGAGTAACAAATATTTTAAGAAGAACATCTGGAGATTTCAAGATGAATCATATCTTAATTTATAGGGATTTTAATTTAAATCTTTCAAATGCAACAGTTACTTATCAAGACAAGTCTGTAGAATTAACTAAAAATGAAGTTAAAATACTCTCATGCTTAATAAATAATCGCGGAAATATTGTAAAAAGAGATTCACTCATAGAAACTTTATGGAAATCTGATTATTTTGTGGATGATAGCACCTTAACTGTTAATATAAATAGATTAAGAAAAAAGCTTGAAGAGATAGGTATAGAAAATCCAATTGCAACAAGAAGAAGCTTAGGGTATGTAATGCCATGAATATAGGTGAATTTATTAAAGATAAAATAGTAGTAATACTATCAAATGTACTGGTATATATCATACTAGCAGGTATATTGCTGACTGCGCACATTCCGTTCATTATCATATTCTTTGTCTTTTGTATTTGGTTTTTTCCATTGATTTCATATATGGCTATAGAATTTATAAGATGTAAAAATTATTATAATGAGATTAACAGCATATTAGAAAACTTGGAGAAAAAATACTTACTTCCAGAGGTAGTAAAGGAAGCAAACTTTATACATGGGGAAAAGCTTAACGCTATACTGAAAGAAGTAAGCAGAGATATGCATGAAAATGTAAAGTATTATAGAGATATGCAGTTGGATTACAGAGAATATATAGAGACATGGGTGCATGAAATTAAGACACCAATAGCTTCTACAAAGCTTATAATTGAAAATAATCAAAATGAAGTAACGAATAAAATTGACTCTCAAATGAATCGGATTGAGGGGTTTGTTGAACAGGTTCTGTATTATTCTCGAAGCTCTAACGTGAATAAAGACTATATGATAAAGCCAATCAATCTTGATAATGTAGTAAGGAATGTAATTAAAAGAAACTATAGGGATTTTATTCATAAGAGAATAAAATTAGATATACAGGATATTGATGAGATTGTATATAGTGATGGAAAATGGATTGAATTTATTATTAATCAAATAATAGGAAATTCTATAAAGTACTCAAATAACAAAGAACAAATGATACGTATATACACAATTAAGAAAACTAACTCAGTAATACTAGCTATAGAGGATAATGGAGTAGGGATAGTACCTAAAGATATAAATAGAGTTTTTGAGAAAGGGTTTACTGGAGAGAATGGAAGAAGATTTAGCAAAAGTACAGGAATGGGCTTGTATCTATGCGAAAAACTGTGCTCAAAATTAGGGATGAAAATTAGCATTGAATCTGAAGTGAATAAAGGAACTAGAGTTACATTAATATTTCCGTTGTCAGGTATGGCAACTTTTGATCCTTGTTTATAAAAGAGATGCTGCCATCTTTCCACGAATTTCGTATGAACTTATAAACAAATTTAAAACGGTATGAAAAGAGTAGAAATTCTTTTCATACCGTTTGTACTATTTATCCATTTAACATATTGGTATATGTAATTGTGAGTCGGATGGATGTTAATCTGGATTAGTCATTACTATTTTTGATGTCCACTAATACTTAACGTAAGATTTGGTTCGGTTGCTACATAGGCCTCGTAAGCGAAAAATTGTCCATTATATAAAACAGTAAAACAAATATCCGATTCCTTAGCGTACAAGGAATCGGATATTTTGTGTCTAAATTGTGTCGAAATGTACAGTTTTCTTTTTTTGGTATGGCGACCCCATGTCTATCAAGCTAAGATTGGATTTTCTATGAAATTCCATTTCTCGTTGTTGTACCCCTATTAAAGTTTCGGTTCCGTTACTATAAAAACTCAAATTTCTTCCTCATATTAAAGTGGAACAAATTTATTACTTAAATTGTCTATTAAATGTAATCCTAAAAACTTAGTGCCTAAACATGATACATTGAGTCTGGTTTGACATCTATTTTAAGTACTGCTAAACACGAAAGGACTGATTATCTTGAAAAGTACAAGGATGTTAAAAATAGGGATGTGTGTTGGAGTATTAAGTTTAAGTCTTGCAAGTGTAAAACTTTTTACAGGTGAACCATTTTAGATGGAAGCAAAAGAAAAAGTAGAGAAAACTAAATATGCAAATCATACGCCTCATTGAGCACTCACGCAACTTGAGAAAAGTTTGACGCTTGACTGGGTTACTATCCAATCGACGCTGATACAAAATGGGCGGTTACCTATCGATTACCTTACGAACGGTTTGTTTACGCATCTACCTTTAAGGCTCTGATTGCAGGGGCATTTTTACTACAATATCCAATTGACAAATTAGGTGATATTTTCACTTATACAAAATATGATTTAGTCAAGTATTCACCAATTACAGAGAACCAAGTGGATACCGGTATGACTCTTAGGGGAAATTGCTGAGACGGATATTCATTATAGTGATAACACAGCGGGGAACATTTTATTCGAAAAATTAGAAGTCGATTCTTTTTTACATCAAAAGAATCGTTTTTTACATTCTTTTCATTACGATTATGCTAACAAGAACCATTATATTAGACGAGTAATGTAAGAACTCACTATTACAAATATTGGATAAAGCGCAAAGAGATGAGGAACAGCTTACAATTTTCTTGCTTTAAGGGAAAGCATTATTATACAGAATAGAGATGGAATAGTTAGTTCAAGAGTTAATCTAAGTTTTATAATCTATAGATTATAAAAATATGTACTGTTTCTGATTAGCACACTTTTTAAATATAAGTATATTTCTGAAGGTAACCTCAATAATTTTAAGTAAATCAACAGGAGAATTGAAAGGCAGGAGAAAGTAGCATGTCAGAAAATTATCGTTCTCGAGAGGAGCGACGACAAGTTAAAAAGAAAAAACAACCAGCAGCTAAAAAACAAAAACCAAAAGGTAAAACATCATTTTTTCGTAAGTTTTTAATTAGTTGTTTATTACTTGGTATTGTAGGGTTAGTCACAGGGGTTGCTACTTTTTTCGTTATGATCAAGGATGCGCCAAAACTTGAGAAAACAAAACTTGTTAATCCGTTATCCTCAAAAATTTATAATAAAGATGGGAAATTGATATATGAATATGGGAAAGAAAAACGAACAAATATTATGTATGGTCAAATTCCTAAATTAGTAGAAAATGCGTTTTTAGCAGCAGAAGATGCACGTTTTTATGAGCATAGAGGTGTAGACTTTAAAGGTACTACACGTGCAGTTTTAGTCAGCCTAAAAGGGGATTACGGCTCTCAAGGTGGAAGTACGATTACACAGCAAATTATTAAAAATTACTTCTTATCGATGGAAAAAACGTCAAAGAGAAAGGCGCAAGAAATATATTTAGCATATAAGCTAGAACAACAGTATTCAAAACATGAAATTTTAGAAATGTATTTAAATAAAATTTACTTAGGTAACCGTTCATACGGAATTGCAACAGCAGTACAAAATTACTATGGTAAGGAATTAAAAGATTTAACACTACCAGAAGTTGCAATGCTTGCTGGTTTAATGAAAGCTCCTAATAACTATGATCCAACGAAAGAACAAAATATCAAAAAAGCAACAGAAAGAAGAAATGTTGTACTTAAATTAATGAATCGGCATGGTTATATTACAAAAAAAGAAATGGAAGAAGCATCAAAAGTTCCAGTAACAGATGGACTGAAGAAAGCAACTGAACAAAAAGAAATGCCATATCCCGCGTTTATGGATGCGGTTGTGAAAGAAGTTGAAAAAGAGTTGCCAGATGCTAATATTGGATCTGACGGTTTAGAAATTTATACAACATTAGATCCAAAGGCACAAGATTTTGCGGACAAGCTTTTAAATGAAAATATTATTAATTATCCAAATGAGAAATTCCAAGGGGCTTTTACATTTATGGATACGAAAACTGGAGAAGTTCGTGCAATTGGTAGCGGACGTGGTGAAAATAAAGCTGTATTTAAAGGGCATAATATAGCAATTGAATTAAATCGCTCAGCAGGTTCAACGATGAAACCAATTTTTGATTACGCTCCTGCAATTGAATATTTAAAATGGGCTACTTACCATCAAATTGATGACTCTCCATTTAAGTATTCAACAGGACAAGAAGTTAGAAATGCAGATAGAAAGCATTTAGGAGCAATTACAATGCGTGATGCATTGAAAACGTCCCGAAATATCCCGGCAATAAAAACTGCAAAAGAAGTAGGAATTAATAAATCAAAAGCTTTCTCTGAAAAGCTAGGTATTACATTTAATGTAGCACCGACTGAATCAACAGCGATTGGTACAAATGAAGCGTCACCAACTGAAATTGCAGGTGCTTATGCGGCATTTGGTAATGATGGTAAGTATACGAAACCGCATTTTGTTAAGAAAGTCGTTTATCCAGATGGTAAATCAAAAAACTTTGAGCAAAAGCCAAAACGAGTTATGAAGGATTCTACAGCATATATGATTACTGATATGCTTCGTACTTTTGTTTCATCTGGATTGGGTACAACAGCTAATATAGGTTCTTTAGATATAGCAGGTAAAACAGGTACAACAAACTATTCTTTAGAACAAATAGCAAAATATAATTTACCAGAAAGTGCAACCCGTGATAGTTGGTTTGCTGGTTATACACCACAATATACGATGGCAGTATGGACTGGATATATAAAAGATAGTAAAGAAAATTATATTAGTAGTAAAAATACGAAGATTGCTCAGTTGATTTTTAAAGAAATGATGACTAATTTTGCTACAGATAAGTCGCAATTTAAAATGCCGAACAGTGTAGTTCAAGAAGGTAGCGAATTACGTATTAAAGGTGAGAAGCGTGATTCTGCTCCAAATGCAAAAATAGCAAATACGACTGAACAGCCGAATGAAAATAAGCAAAAAGAAAAGAAAAAGAAACAAGAAGAATTAAAGAAACCTGAAGAGCAAAAGCAAAGTGAGCCAAACAGTGGTAGTGGCGAAGGAAATACAAAGCCGCCAAACAGTGGTAGTGGCGAAGGAAATACAAAGCCACCAAACAATGGTAGTGGCGAAGGAAATACAAAGCCAACAAACAGTGGTAGTGGCGAAGGAAATACAAAGCCACCAAACAATGGTAGTGGCGAAGGAAGTACAAAGCCACCAAACAATGGTAGTGGCGAAGGAAATACAAAGCTACCAAACAATGAGGATGGCCATGGAGCGCCGATGCAACCAAGTAATGATGAGAATTCAGGAGAGGATCCAGCCAATAATAGCTAATAAGTAATACGAAGATATTGTTGGTCCTTTTGCAAATTTAAAAAAGCATAAACAATTAGTAAATGAGGAACAGCGTTTAGGAAGTAGCTAGTAGTCGTTGAAGTACATTGTAAGTGAAAGGGTAAAGTCTCTTTATATAGTACCTTTTAAATGAAAAATACGCTATTCTTTCTACAGAATTATAGGAAAGGATGGCGTTTTTCTATGTATTTATCGATTCGAGATGAATTTCACTTCTTCGGTGAATCTCTACATATTCTTCTACAACTTGCAAAAGAGCCAGGATTTATAAAACTAAAAATTAAGAATGGTGCACAAGACTGGGCTGCTTTATGTAATTTGGGTTAGTCAACATGTGACATTATATCCATTCTAAAAAAGTATAATTTTTTTCGGAACTCCACATGTAACTTTCATCAATCCAGTTTTATTGACTAATATTGAGAAAATATTAATTTAATTAAAAAATAACATTTTTTCAATTTATTGTAATTATAATTAAAGGTATTCTGTTAGTCTTATTCAGATGTATCTCTCGATTTATTCCATGTATGAATCTAGTCTGGCTATCAACAGAATATGCCACATACTATTGAAAAAGGGGGAAAGTTTATGCAAAGAATTTTTAAATTCCTGTTCATGTCCGTTTTTTCTTTAATTTGTGTTTTGTATGTTCAAACGAACGCTTTTGCCGCACCAGCACACAATGGAATTTTCAAAATGAAGCAGCCTTCAGGCGAATCTTTTGAGGGCACGTTACATGGAGATGAATGGTTCCATTGGGTAAGCACAAAGGATGGCGACGTACTTTTACAAGATCAGAAGGGATATTGGAATTACGCTGAGCTTACATCAGATGAACTGAAATCAACGGGTACAAAATATAAAATTGATAAGAAGCCTTCAATGGCGGTAAATGAAGACAATTTGAATAAGTGGATAAAAAAATACAACCCTCAAGCAAAGAAAAAACAGGAGCACATGAATAAATTACAAAAAGAATCACCAAAAAATATTGATGGAACTGTCACTCCAGTTTTAGGAAACAAAAAATTACTTGTTTTGTTAATTGGGTTTACAGATGTTGATATTGCATATAACGATAACGACTGGAGTAACAAATTCTTTTCTACAAATCAAAAGTCAGTTAAGAATTACTATAATGAAGTAAGTAACGGAAAAGTACAGATAACTCCAGCTCCTGAAACATATGGTACTCAAAATGATGGAGTGGTTAAAGTGAAATTAGATTACGCTCATCCGAGTACATCGGGAAAAAGTATGGGTACGGTTATAACAGATGCACTGGCTAAAGCTGATTCTCAAGTGAATTTTGCTAGTCTTGATACTAATAATGATCAAGTCATTGACTCTAAAGATGGCTTCTACATTGTAAGTTTTCTTGCTGGTAATGAACAGGCTGCTCCTGGTGCCCCACTTCCTTATATTTGGGCACATCAGTCGTATGCTCCCAATACAAATCACGATGGTGTTACTGTATCAGGCATGTATACGGCGCAGGGTGAAAAACAATATGGTCATATGGCAACGATTGGTATCCCTGCGCACGAGTTAGGTCATTCCTTTGGTCTTCCAGATCTATATGGTGATAATAATCGTGTGGGTAGCCTAAGTATAATGGGTAATGGATCTTGGAATAATCTTCAAGGAGAAGATTATGGAGCTACACCCGGTCATATGGATGCTTGGTCAAAAGTAAAATTAGGATTTGTAACACCAAATGTAGTAAATACCACTAATAACTTTACTCTAAATGCGATTCCAAATAACTATAATGTGTTAAAGATTCCTTTAAAGGATAATACGTATTTTTTAGTTGAGAATCGCGCAAAGGTTGGGTATGATGCGAGCTTACCAACAAATTCTGGTGGTATTGCGGTTTGGCATATTGATGAATCCATGAATAATAATTCCAGTGATCCTCATCCCTTCATTGATATAGAGCAATCAGTCAGTGAATACCAAGACCCGTTCTATTACACGAATCAAAATCATGCTGCTACCTTTGGTCCAGACACTAATCCGAATAGTAATACGTACACGGGAGAAAAATCAGGAGTAACGATTACAACTACAAGTACAAGTAATTCAGCTATGAATGTAGCAGTCACAACAAAAGAAGCTAGTTTAATTCCGCAAACAAACTGGACACTAAAATATGTAGATAGTTATAATTGGTACAATTTAGGTTCATATGCATTTGATGGAAACAAAGACACATTTTGGCATACTAACTGGAGCCCTGTAGCTCCAATGCCGCACGAGATTCAAATTGATTTAGGTGCAACCTATAACCTCTCCAAATTCAGCTACTTGCCAAGGCAAGACGGCCAAATAAATGGAACGATTAAGGACTATGAGTTTTACGTCAGTAGTGATGGAGTAAACTGGGGAACAGCTGTATCCATAGGTGCTTTTGCAAACAATACTAACTTGAAAGAGGTCAGCTTTGCAAGCAAGACAGGTCGTTATATTAAACTACGTGCATTAAGCGAGGTAAACAACAATCCATGGACAAGTGCCGCTGAAATCAATGTATTTGGAGTGGCTCAATAATATATTTGTGAGGGTATCTATTTAAATCATTGATACGCTATTTCAGAAGGTTATCATCCGCTGAGAGTTTCGTTCGGCCTTTGATAACCTTTTTATTAGATCTATTCCAGCTAATTCTAGCCACTATATATTCAATAGCAAACAAAAACGAAACAACTAGTATGAACTTGATAATGACACCAAACCATTCCATTAGGCTTTGCGGTAATGGATTATGATACGTAATAGAAGCAACACCACCTAAACATAAAAGGAAAGTAAAAGTAAACTTCTCCTTCAATTTTAGATTCATTTTTTCTTTACTGTCGACCTCTGGCTCATACACACCTGCAAACAAACATCTGATAAAAAAAAGCACACCAAAACTGACAACAATCCCAAGTGTTGTAGCCCATTCTATAAAGGGACGATGTAAAAAGAAGCCTCGTATGATGACATCAGCAAGGGCAATCAAAAGGATGAATACACCCGATTGTGCCCAAATGTTCAATTCAATCTTTTGAATCCGTTCATCTGGATGTGTAGTAAGTGAAAACCAATTTTTTAATTTCTCCATTTTTTCCTCCCGAAATATATCTTTTCATATTGTATTTTGTACACCGCGAAATCTATGAGAAGCTTTCAGTGTATCGCCTGAAACTAGGTAAGACGTGCGATGTAAAAATAACCCTGCAATAATTTTATAATCTATATATTAAATTATAACAATTAAAAACGCAATATATACCTTACATTAAGTCTTGTATAAATTACTTATTGGCCGTTTTTATATAAAAGTGTTTCTAAGCTAAACTTTGTGAATGTTCTGTAAAAATATTATCAATTTTCTATTTATTTTTAATGTTAATGTATTATACATGTAAAGATTTTTTCTACAAATCAATTGATGAAAGAGTGGTATGTATCATCAGTTTTTTTCCTGGAAAGGGAAGAGAGCTGAATATACAAGGGGGTTTCTTTCTCTTGTATAATAAGTTCATTATTCTTGTCATATAAAATATGTGGAACCATCCGATTATTCCTATATAAACTGTATATTGATAAAATTTTACAAATATATAAAAATATGAAAAGTAATTATACAATGGATTCGAAACATATACTAATTGGGGAGTGGATGATTTTGAAACGAATCTTTGGTGTACTTTCAACAAGTTTATTAGCTGGTGTCATGTTATTTGGTGTATCCAACATCGAGGCAAAAGCTGCAGAAAAGACAGATAAGCCTTACAAAGTAGTGGAGCCAGGGTTTAATGGAGAACAAACGACAATTGGATTTGATACAAAAGCAGATTTCGAGAATCATATTAAAACGCACCCTGTTTCAAAGAATAGCACGATTAAACCGCTAGCAGCAATTTACTCTACTTTTTATCACGATATTAATGCAAGTGGACCAAACTTCAATGTAAATGCTAGTAGAAACCCAGTTGTAGTTACAAATTTCGCAGGCTGGAGTAACGATGCTGTATCGAGTGTGCGTACGCATTCGTATGGAGACCACACAATTATTTATGAGCATGCTAATGCACAAGGGCGTGGACTTGCACTTGCGAACACGGGTGCCGTCTATAATTTGACAAATTATAGTATGGGTGACGGGGCTAGAACGTGGAGTGATGAAGCATCTTCAACGATAGTAAAATCGAATTAATTACTATACTAATAAAAACAATGATCCTGACAATTTTAGGATCATTGTTTTTTTGATTGAAACACTGTAATAAATTTAGATACATTAAGATTTACCACATATGTAATTAACGTAAGAACCCTTTAAATTAGAATTGGGAGAGTTTCAGTAAAGATATTTTGTACATTTCGATTGTACCCCATGCCAATCAACTTAAGGGGAAAACAAACTGAACCTTCATTCAGCCAGGTCAAAACATTCATCAATAAATTAAAATATAAAAGAAATCTCTTCATAAACATATATTCCATTCTGCATATTAATGCAAATAAAGAAAACTTGTACTGTTATTCTGCTGAAATTGTAATGGAAAAGTAAAATGGTTGAAAACGCACACATTAAAAAATGGTTTTATTTACCAATAATATTTTCTTTATTTCGTAGCATAATAAACCTACTGGAGGTGATATATGATGGCAAACAATCGTAACAACTCTTTAGTGATACCAGGTGCAGAAAGCGCACTGGATCAAATGAAATATGAAATTGCACAAGAATTCGGCGTACAATTAGGCGCTGATTCAACTGCAAGAGCGAACGGCTCTGTAGGTGGAGAAATCACAAAACGTCTCGTTGCTATGGCAGAACAGCAACTTGGTGGATATAACAAATAATGCTAGATGCAAATTAGAAAAAGGAGAGATTATATCTCTCCTTTTTTTGTTTAATATTCGATTATAAATAGTACATTTGTTATCTTTCTTGTCTCTCATTATTTGTTTTTTCCAACCACTTAGAAACGGATTCTTGCATACGAGATTCTAATGATTGTATCGTTTCATTTGATATAGCAAGTGCTTGATCCTCATACTTCTTCGGGAACATGTTGCGTAAAGTAGGTTCGTTTTCAGCACCATCACTTGGTTCACGGTAATCTTCAATGATGTAATTATTCCCATTTTTTATGACTGTCACACGGACTGGAAGTAAATGCCCTGCTTGAGAAACAGTCTGCGTTTCACGGTTATATCCTTG
The DNA here is from genome assembly GCF_016483245.1 of Bacillus cereus group sp. N31. Classification (NCBI taxonomy): domain Bacteria; kingdom Bacillati; phylum Bacillota; class Bacilli; order Caryophanales; family Bacillaceae; genus Bacillus; species Bacillus cereus group sp. N31. The sequence continues at coordinate 54,587 of NZ_JAEHCH010000029.1, forward strand.
CATGAGGGAATGAAGGTAGACATACATTTTTTCATCCTTCATCTCAGTTCCATAGATTACATGCGTCTCAAATTGCTTTTCTGTATGATTTAATTTGTCTTGATTCCAGGCAATGATACTTTCTGAAATAAGGAAATCTAGTTTGCTGTTAATCGGAACATCCTTTGCATCATTTGGGCCTGAATCACACCCTGTTGCAATGAAGACGAGTATGACAATGCTTACGGTAATCATTATTCTTCTCAAAATCTTATTTTCATATGTTAATCCAAAACGCCTGTTTATCTATTCACTCCGTTCCGATTCCTCGTGATTATCCACAGATAAAAATCTCCATATGGCAATAGAAAAATCGTCTCCGAACTAGAAAATTATTCTATCCAAGGGGATATATTGAATTATATACTATACGATTCTTACATATTACGGGAGAGAATCTATGAGAAAAGTTATAATTTATTGCGGGATCTTTATTATGATTCTTTTAAGCGGGTTGTATCCGCTTCAGAAAAGATACTACAGATACGATTTATCTCATTCCTGAAGCGTACGAAGAAATGGTAACAGAAAAGACAGATTATAAAATCACAATTGGTTCCATTCCAACAGATTCTGAGTCCGATAGTAATTTTTTTCTGTTTATTAATGGGGTAACGGAAGAGAAATTAGATGAACTTGGTTCAATTGTTCGTCAGTTTACAGGGGTACCATCAATCATTACAATCATGGCATAGAAAAGAGATAGAATAACAGAAGAAAACACACGGTTCCAAGTTAACATTCCGCGTGTTTTTTGAGCATACACTCTTCATATTATAACATATATATTGAATATACTGATATACCGTGTTATAATATGAAGGAGAAACTCGCGTGTTTCAAATACAACATTTTTATCTTCTTTAGGATCTCTTATCTTTCCGTAAGAGGTCCTTTTTTATCTCTCCGTATTGCATATCCATCAAAATGCTCTACAAAGATACTAGAGTTTTCTACACGGTGATATTCTCTAGTGTTTTTTCTTTATCCAGATTATCTATTTCTGAGTAATCAATAAATTATGCCTATTTTGTATAATTTTATCAAAATTACTTTGACCCATTATTAATTTCACTATAAAATAATAAAAGGATATATCTGGCTAACGGTTATATGCATAGGTATGTCCTTTTTTGTAATGATATTACGAATTAATGCCTAATACTGATACGGTAAATGAGATGAATCAGGCTGAAATAGGTAGTAAGGAAAGCAAAACAGTAATAGCAGACAATACATATCGTGAAAACGTTCATAATGGACTATCTATGGATGGAGAGAAGAAGTACGAAAAGATAAGGGGCAAAAGAATATGAACAGATCACTCAAAGGTATCGCATTAACAGGGCTAAGTGTAAGTTTCTTGCTAGCGGGTTGCACAACAGAAACATATGGACTTACACAGTCAGAGTACAAACTGGTAGATAAAGAATTTAAAGCAGATAAAATGGTAGAAGACATGAAGCGTTTGCACTATAGTGATGAAGAGATTGAAAGACAATTAAGAGGTGCATTAGCTACAATTAAAACTGAAAAAGATGAGAAGAATAAATCTGAAAAGAAGGCTGAAGTGAAAGCTGAGTCATATAGTAGAGAAAGTAAACCAGAAACAAACAAGTCAGGATACGACAACGATGTAGAGGGGTTTCCTTCAGACGAAGTAGATAATGCAGATATAAAGATGGTAAAAGTTTCAGAAAAAGAGTATCCGTATCGTCTATACGAACAATTTGTAAACATTCAATATGAAGCGAAGGAACTAGAGAAGAGAAACAATTTATTATTTACAGGTGATAAAGTTCATATAACTCGTGTATTAGACCAAATAGATACAACAAAGAATGATGTAAACAAATTTGCCAGCCTAACTCCACCTTCCCATTTTAAAGACTATTATGAGCATGCCATCCTAAGAGGGACAAAGGATATAAAAGGAAACTTACAGAAAGTAGAAGATGCGGTTAAAAGGTATGAAGACGGTACGTACAGTATATCTAAAATGAAAGAAATCGTAGAAAATGGTACGAAAAGTATAGAAGAAGGGATTTATATGTGGTTAGGGCTGTTTGAGGAGATAGACGAGAAATACCCTGATGCAAGGCAAAAAGCACTTGATAAGATGAAGAAGGATATGAAGGATTCTGTCAATAAAACCTATATTGATGATGATTCTGTGCCTGATCCTAAAGATGGAATAATTGAACTTTCTTCAAGCGGCAAGGAGTTAGTCGGAGTATGGGACTTTTATAAATTTGAAAAGGTAACTTTTAGTATAGACTTCAAAAAAGACGGAAAGATGACCATGTATGAAAGTCAAGACAAAGAACAACAAAAGAAAAACTATGCAACAGGAAATTGGTCATACGATGGAGACAAAAAACAAATTACCTTATCATTAAAAGAGTTTATTGAAAACGGTAAGAAAAACGAAGAGAACGATTATGAAAAGAATCTACCCTTCACAGTAAAGTCTTTCACAGGTGATTCTTTACGAATAGCCGATAAAAGAGGTAGCGTTGAAAAAGCGAAGAAACAGAAGTAATTTCGTATAAAAAGAGTATATAAAAAATAAAATAATGAAGTTCATTACACTAATATGAAATCAGTAGTAGAGGGGATTGAAAATCTCCTAAAGAGATGTAAATGAGGTTGAAGATGTGGATAACTAAGTTCAGTATCCTGACTTTCTATATAATATATGTGTATTCTGTAGAATGAATCCCTCGGAGGGCAGGGCTATTATGGAACCTTTAATCGATGTTATTTTATACTTTGTATTTTATTTTGGAGCACTGTTTCTTATACTGGGTACTGCATTGGTTTTATTTATCGCGTCTGCATTACCAAAAATCTGGAGTAAAAATCTATCATTCGTAATGATTGGTTTAGGGATAAATATACTTGCTATTCCGTTGTCTTTTTTTATAGGTGGGATGGCAACAGATTCTCCTGATAGTACTAGGTTAGATTTTTGGAAAGGATTTTTCTTTATTCAAAAAATACCGCTCTTTTTACTAATTTTTTTATTATTTTTAACTGTGGTGTTGTGGTTTATTCGTAAGAACAAGAAAAAAGTAAACATGTAGAATTTTAAAACGACTTCCAATAACGGAAATTATGTAAATGAGCAGTCCAAATGGATAGTTTATTTTATTTTTTGCTTAGTGTTTTTTTCTAAAGTGCTGGTGGTACCTTGGCTTATAAAAATGTTAGGAGTGAAGCTCATGTATTGGAAAAAAGATAGAGATTTTCCACCAATGAAGTTTCAATTAGGTGAAAAAGTTTCATTTAAATTCGGAAATAAGAAGCTCATTGGAACAATTGACATTAGAGATTTTGGCGGCTCGATTGATCACGACTATCATTCTTATGATATTCTTGTCAAAGAAGAAAACATGCTATACAAACACATTCCAAAGCGTGATGTTTTCAAACTTACACATTCGGAAAATTTCCACTAAGAAAATGGATACTATAAATAAAGAATACGAAATTAAAGTAATTGATGATTTTTTAATTAAGCATAGTGGTCCCTCCCATCAGGGGGTACCAACGTCAAAACGCGGTTATTATACGCTAAGATATTTTTAGAAGTAAAAACCCTAACATAAGAAAACAATTATTTACGGCGCCTTCTTTTTGCTTTTTTTCGCCGATTTGTTTGACTATATTTTTTTATAGGAGTGCTTTTATTCTTCTTATAATCGGGTGACTTTAGTATAAGAACAGAAATTGTAGAAAAAATACAAAATATAAGGATTGCTATTATCCACAGCTTAATATCATATTCATATAGCATACTAAAATACTTTTTGTCAGGAGTAATATAGCTTACATTACTGTCAATTGCTTCGAGGGTGTAGGGAATAACCCAAAAGGAACCAATTATCATAACAAATGTTCCAAGTATGAAACTGAGTATATGTTTTATCATGTTCTGTTCTCCTTTAAGTATGTTTTCTATATACACTCATATAGTATATAGGGTTTTTCTGCAAAGATTGGCTTAATTTTAAATAATTAACATTCCTATTAAGTTGATAGTGCATATGGTGATTTCATGGAAATGAGTATGTAAATTGAATACTTTAAAAAGCGTAGAAAGATTCAATTCCTACGCTTTTTCTCCTTAATAAATATTTATCGTTGTTCTAAATCTCTTATATAAGATTTTACAGCTTGTAATAGGAATTCTTCCTGTCCCATGCCTGCATCCGCTGCCACTTGCACTATTTTTTGCTTGAATTCATGATCTGCATGAAAAGTTAATGACTCTACATTACTTTTAAAGTAAATACCTTCTACATGTGGAAGTATCGTGCCGGATTTCATATGAGAATGTAAGTATTTAATCTCCTCTTGAAACTGCAATGGATCAACTTGTAATACGAAGGGTTTAATTTCTAATTTGATAGTATCAGATGAAATACTCAATCGCATATTTGTGACACCTAGTTTTTTATAAAATAAATTTATTAGATTATAGGTGATGGAATGAAATAGCTGAGGTTTTTTAAATGAAAAAGATAAATACCCTCGTTTCGTAATTACTGCTTGTTTATGGAAAGAATCAAATGAGTAATCATGTTCTTTATAAGTGGATAGAGGGAATATTTCTTCGTCTTCTGTAAGAATCTTGCCATCTGCTCCACTGATCTCTATTACCCTAGCTATTTTTCCGGTATGTTGATGTGTTAATAATTGATATAAATATATCTCTTCTTCTTGAATCTTTGTAATGAATGTTTTTCGCTCTTTTGATGTAGTTTTTTCATAAGTAAGTTGAAAAGTTTCAAGTTCATCTTTATCAATGATATATACTTTTTTTCCACGTTTTTCAATCTTTGAAGCAGGTAATTTACCAGATTTGATATAGGTAAAAACTGTAGATGGTGCTACATTGAGAATTTCAGCTGCTTCTTTTGTGCTATAGCCTTCAACCTCTTCAATATTTTTTAAATGTTCAATATCCTCTAAATAGAAAATCTTACTACCGAATTGCTTCCAGTTATCTTTATATACACATTCTATTAATCCATCTTTTTCTTTTTGTAAAATTGTTTGTACCGTTACTCCTAATAAGCCGGCTGCCTCTTTTGTCGTTACAGTAGGTTTTGTAATGAACAATAAATCTTGTGTCATGTAAGGACACCTCCATAACTATTGTTTGCTAATATTTTAGATATGTATCTATCATATCAGAATATGATAGATATTTAAAATGAGAAATAGAAATTATTAAAGTTATTATACGTTTTTATAATTTAAAAATAGATATAATTTGTTTTATGTTTTAATTGTATTTTATAGTTGGTTTTATTATAAAAGTAATTTTAATGTTAAATGGTAAATAATTAAACTATATCTATTTACTAATAAATTACGAAAAAATATAAACATAGGTAAATAGAGAAGAATGATGCATTCTTACAGAAAGAAAATGAATTATTATTTGTATAATGGATAGAAGTAAAATAAAATGATAAGTAGAGGTAATAAAAAGAACTATATTCATAATCTTCAATAGGAAAGGTGAATTGGAAATATGGATAACAAAAATGAAAAAGAGAACTTATCTATAATAAATATTCAAAGTGAAAATATAGATACATATGTAGATAATATAAGAGATATGGTTTCATTCCTGCATGATAGTCGTTATGTAGATAAGTTGGAAGAGAAGATGGAAGTTGCAGAAAAAGAGGGAAAGAGTAAATATACGTATTTAAGTGATCTGGAAGTCATTTATCATTTCGTACATTTACAAAAAGATATGGATGAGAAGAAAAATAGAAAAGAAGATACGAAAAAGAGTTATGTTTCTGAAATCTTATCATTTTGCCAGTGCATGGTGCAGCATGCAGAAGAATTTGAATTAGATGGGGAAGAGGTACAGCAAAATGACTCTTTATTGAAAACATTACAACCTTGGCATATTCGTAAATACAATTCTTGGTTGAAGCAGGTAGAGAACGGTAGGAATGGTGACATATATGCAGTGGCAACACTTGCAAAGAAAACAGTGCTCATTCGTTCTTTTCTAAAACATCTTCATGTATTTTCTTATGTTGAAAAGCCTCTTCATGAAGAACTGCAACGCGCAAATGTAAATGAACAGGATCGGCCAAATCGGGATCTTTCCTATGATGAGGTTATGAAAATTTTAGGATTTTATAAAGAAAGAGGACATTTAGTAAACTATACAATTTTACTAGCCTTGGCAAGTACTGGTGCAAGAATTCAAGAATTGTGCACCGCGAGAGTGAAAGATTTACATTTTGATGGAAAGTACTGGTTAAAAGTCACTGGAAAAGGGGATAAAGTGCGTGAACTTTTCATTTCGGAACATTTATTCCGATGTATTTGTGAAATGAGACGGAGAAGAGGATTCCAAACTGTATTGGATCGAGGAGATGAAAGTCCTTTATTAGTAAATCAAAGGGGTAATTTTTATAATTCGAAAACGTTATCGAATCAGGTAACAGATATGATAAAAAAGACAAATTTAGAATTTCTACAGTATCGTGAAAATCCAGTAACGGCGCATACATTCCGTCATGCTTTTGCAATTATGGCAGTAGAACAAGGTAATGCAGATTTATATCATTTAATGCAAACACTTGGTCATGAAAATATTCAAACGACTAAAATATATTTAGAAAAGCATATGAAGCGTAAAAATAACGTTGGATCTACTTTCGCTGATATGTTGGTTTGAATTGTATATAGTTTATTAGGTTATTTTATTATATATTTTTTATATAATAAAATAATATGTATGTTCGTTTATTCATTGTCAAGATATATAAATGGAAGTCTTTATTTTCCACTACAGATGTGTCACCAAATTTTCGCAAATCAGAAGATGGATATTATAAGACACATGGGATGAATAAATAGGAACGTTACTATTGAGAAGAGGATTGTTAAGGCTTGGACAAGTTTTTTCTTATATGCATTATCATATTGAATCAAAATGGTTATGAAAACTAACATTTTCTATGTAGACTTAGACAATAGTAGGAAATTTAATCACGTACTCTATCCTAATTTTAATCATCAGGATATTAAAATTAGGATACTGAGTTACCCATATTTGTATGAAATACTGTATGAAAAACAAATAAAAGTCATTGTAACAATTGAGGATATGAAACCTAATCTATTGAAATTGAAGTTTGTTTTTAGAATAGTTTGAATATAGAATAGTGTTAAGAAATTGAAGAATTGATGGAGTATTCATATCCTCGAATTTATCTTATTCAAAGAAGATAAATATTGTGAAATGATAAAATCTAAAATTATATATTTGTTATGGACATAGACTTGGGCTTGAGTTCTAGCTCTAGCTTGTCCTAGTCTTTCGCTTGAATATATTACTAAGTCATATACAATATGCTTATAGACTTGAAAGTGAGGGTGGAGAATGGCATACAGCAAGGCGCAAAATGAAGCCACAAAAAACTATAAAAAACGTAATCCACAACAAGCGAAATACCTCAATTATAAAACTATGGCTAGAAGTTTCATCAAGAATCTAGCCACACAAGAAGATTTGGATATGCTAAAAGAATTAATGGCAGAAAAAGAGGAGAATGACCGTGTTAGAAAATAAATTAGGTATCAAAAATCAGTTGGAGTTGAATCGAGAGGAAGAACGACTATCAAAAATGAAAGCCAAAGATTTATATGATTCAGGAGAAATAAACCACATAGAAGTTGGCACATTTAAGGGGCTTTCTGACATTCATAATTATCTATTTGAGGATATTTATTTCTTTGCTGGAAAGGTTCGAAAGGTTAACATAGCGAAGGGGAACTTTCGATTTGCTCCTGTTATGTATCTAAGCCATTCACTAGAACATATAAATACTATGCCACAAACAACCTTTGATGAAATCGTTGAAAAGTATGTTGAAATGAATATTGCCCACCCTTTTAGAGAAGGAAACGGTAGAGCGACTAGAATATGGTTAGATTTAATCTTTAAGAATGAAATTCAACAGGTGGTTGACTGGAATAGGATTGATAAAGAAGATTATTTACTGGCAATGGAACGCAGCCCGATAAAAGATATTGAAATTAAGCATTTACTCCAAAATGCACTAGTAGATAAAATAAATAGTCGTGAAGTATTCATGAAAGGCATTGATATTAGTTACTATTATGAGGGATATACTGAATATGATATAGAGGATTTATAAATAAAAAAGGGAATTGAGTGGTGAGAGACTCAATTCCTTAGGTGAAGTACAATTAAATTACAGCTGTAGAAGCGATAAAAAAATAGGAATGAAGAGTAATACGTTTTCTTATTCCCCCTTTTCGTGGTGGGGATGGGCAAAAACCCCCAATAACCGAACTGGAAATTGAAAAATGACTTATCCTATCGATAAGTCATTTTTATATCGCAATTATCAACAATATAATTTTAATAAAGCCAAAAAATAAAAAATCCGATTTCAAATCATATTGGAAATAAAAGGAATGATGTGGCCTATTTTTACACGTATCTTCTCCTTATCATATTTCACCAATTGAATTTGAAACACATCTGTATGCTATTTAGTGAAATTTACTATTCGAGACGTAATTATTGCAGTAATCAAGATGATAATAGCGGTTATCAAGCCAGATTCTCCAATCCAAATCTCAGTTTGATATCCTGTACTTGCACGTGCGAAAGGTCCTTGAATAATGGCATTCCAAGTGGTGTGGATGATAACCGACGGCCAAACACTACCTGTGATAAGTCGTAAATAAGCTGTAATATAACTGAATGGTACAATACAAAAATAGATGCCAAGTACAGAGAGAAAGACAGATGGTCCCTCTACGTATAGACCAGCAATAACAATTGGAACATGCCACGTTGCCCAAATCAATCCACTAATAAGGATGGGGCGTGAAAACTCTGCATCGACTAGCCTTGTAAGCATATAGCCTCGCCAACCCATTTCTTCTCCCAAAACTGGGATTAAGCTAAGCAAACTTCCGAAAATGCCGCTCAATATTACTAGATAAATGAAACTGAATGGGGCCGTTAGATACTGAAGCCCAAGTATATTGTAGATTGGTTCTAACATACCACCTTCGGGATTCTGAAACCCCGCAATTCCGCTCAACCAGGCGATAGAATAAGTAATTCCACAAATAATCATAGGGATTAGCAGAGCAAAACCAATCCCCTTCCATATCTTTAAGTTACCGAGACTAAAAGATACATCTTTAAACCCTTCTTTCAGTATTATGCGAGTCAAAATAGAAGAAATTGCTGGGGTAAACATATATACCACAATAAGCGGCATACTTTTAGTAATTATTACTACTACATTTAGGATAATAGAAGTAATGATTAAGATACTCAGAAAGAGTTGCAGTCCTATTTTAGCACGTTGAATTTTATCTTTATTGTGGAACGATTTTGCGTGTAATATCATTGTAATCCGCCCTTCCCCTTTAATTCACTTGTTTATCGAATTTACTTCTTGTCATTTCCACAGACACAACTTAGAATAAAAATATTTTGGCACACAGATTAATTCATCTTTAAAATCCCTCCCAAATTTATAATCTAGTCTTACTTGCGACTCATCAATGTAATTATTATTTATAAGTTGTCATAGCCGATAGTACAAAAGTGTAATGATTAGTCTATGACCTGTGTCAATTAACCTTATGACAATATGTAACTAGAAAATATGATATGGGATAGATAACAATTGAATTAGGGCAATTGATTCGTGCAAGTACATGAATCAATCTTGTTTTTAAAAATAATTCAATTGAGGTGGAAAAAAATGAATAAGAAAAGAATAATTACAATGGTTAGTACAGCTTTATTAGTCACAGGATGTGGAGAAGTAGGAAAAGCTCAAACAGTAGCAGTCGAAAAAGTAGCAGTCGAAAATTCAGGTCAATCAATCCAAAAAAATATAGTTAAATCAATACAATCACAGGCTTACCCATTAAAAACGATAGAGCCGTCAAAATCATTTGAGGATTTAAAACCACTTAAAAAAATGATTGGGAGCGCACAATATGTAGGATTAGGAGAGAATACTCATGGAAGCTCTGAAATTTTCACTATGAAGTTTCGCCTTGTGAAATATTTGGTTACAGAGATGGGTTTTACAAATTTCACAATGGAAGAAGATTGGGGAAACGGCTTAAAACTAAATGAATATATCCAAACAGGAAAAGGAAACCCTAGGGAATTTTTAAACTTGTTATATCCTACTGATGAAATTATAGCCATGATTGAGTGGATGAAAGATTATAATGCTGATCCATCCAATAAAAAAAAGATCCAATTTATCGGGCTCGACTTAAAGGAATTGGACCAAGGTTGCTTTAATAAAGTAATTGATTATGTAAGGCTGCATCGACCAGATTTGCTGGCAGAAGTAGAAGAAAATTATAAAGAATTGTCGGCTTTTAATGGAAGTGTACTGGAATATATGAACCTTGCTCCTGAAATAAAAGAAAAGTTCAAAGCAAACGCTGAAAGAGTAGCTCGATTACTAAAAGATGAAAATAAGCAAACCAACACAGAAATAGTTTCACCCGAGTACATCTGGGCGAAAGCAACGGCAAGTGCAATAGAGAAATATGCCACAATGCTAATTCCTAACGACTATCCAAGTATGTTAAAGCTACATGAGCAATACTTGGCCGATCATGCAATGTGGGCACAAGAGACATTGGGTGGTAAAACGATGGTATGGGGACACAATATTCATATAGCTAAAGGAATTATCGATGAGAAATTATACCCTTATGTTGCGGGGCAATTTTTGAAGGAACGTTTAGACAATAATTATGTCACAATTGGCAGTACAACTACGGAGGGGAATTTTACCTTATACAACGACACAGGAGATAAGATTATAACGGATCCGATTCCACAAGATGTAAATAGTTTCAATTATACCCTCGGAAAAGTACCATATAACATGTTTTTATTGGATAACCGTCACCTTAAAGGACCAGCAGAGAAATGGGTTAAAGCAAAAAGACCATTACTAAGTATAGGGGGACGACTCTTACCGAACGAATCTGCATACTTTAATAAATCATTGCTTGAGCAATTTGATATTATTTTTCATATTCGAAAAACAAGTCCATCTCATATTAAATAAAAGTACAAAACAATCCCGTTCTTGCATCTGCAAGAACGGGATTGTTTTATGGAGATTAATATAAGCATCTTTTTTAACCAGAAGTAGGTTACTCTCCCCTTTTTAGCATCATTTAGAAATGTCATATGACACTTTTACACTAGTGAGAATGACAAAAAAAGCAGTACAATTCGGTTATTACATAGATAGGAGCGATGAACTTTATGAAATCAAGATTCATCCAGAATGGTTATTTTTTATTGTTAACTTTCGTTACAGGATTGTTTTATTTTTGTTTTTATCTAATAGCTCTGCTATTCAGCTTCACCCTTTCATTTACGGTAATTGGGATTCCACTAGTTATACGCGTACTACAGACTACTACACCTTTTATCCAATTTGAGCGCATACAGACGAAAATTTATACAGATATTTCAACAGACTCTTATGATAGAAGTATAACAATAGATACATCGAACTGGACTAAGGTAAAATTAGTGCTTACAGATCGTCGCACTTGGTCTGCTGTCTTTTGGTTAATGCAGAAATTAGTGATTGGCATTTTCAGTCTCATTAGTGCAATCATTTTTTATGTAATGCCACTTATGTTGCTTTTGGCACCAGTACTGTATCGCTACGTTGAAATGAATATTATATTTATACAGATAGATACTTTTGCTAAATCACTCTTTGTAATGTTTATGGGTATAGTATTTACCGCCATAAGTAGTAGAATAGTAGATGGTTTGACAAATAAAATTGGGGGCTATACACGTAGCATGATTCGGCAACTAAATCGATAGAAGTTTGCCTTCTGTGAGAGAATTGCAGTGTAAAATTAAAAGAACAATGTATGAAGGATTAATTTATAATATAGGAAGTAAAAAGGTAGGCTATTTAGGGGGTAAATAACTTGTTAGATATGGTTAAGTATTGGTTTTGGTACGATTGGATTATGTTAGGAGTCCGTATACTTGTTAGTGTCTCTATCGTCGTAATCACATTAGATTTTCAGGATGGTTTGACATTGCCACTTTGGATTATTATTTTTTGGGAGGTTGTTGCCTTCTCTATTCCATGGGTAGCCTTACTGTTCAATTACAAATATTACTTGTTCACAGAAATACTGCTATATGGTGGACTGTGTATATATTTAACCTCCTTATTTCCGGAAGCTAACAAGACATTTCTTATATCGGTTTTTCTAATTGCTGCGAATAGTAAGCAGTTATCCTATTATTGGACAGCTCCAACAACAGTTTTTATAACAACTGGAATTTTCTATGCGGTTGCACCAAGTAATAGCTATTGGATTTTGGTTACCTACTATGGACTTGCTTATGTAATGGGCTTCGCTTTCCATTTATTAATCGTCAATCATAAGCAAAATGAAGCGATTCGTAAACAAAACGCAGTACTTGAGCAATATATGTCTCAGATTGAACGCATTACACTGGCAGAGGAAAGAAACAGACTGTCGGGTGAGCTTCATGATACAGTTGGTCACGCTTATACTTCTATTATTATGGGGATGGAAACGTTGCGCACCGAACTTGCTACTGAAATGGGTATACAGAGGCTAGATTCTTTGCTTGAAATGGGACGTAAAAGCATCGAGGACGTGAGAGGTTACCTATATCAAATGGATTCTCCGTGTCAATCGTCTTCCTTGATTCAATCTCTACAAAATCTTGGAGCCGAATTTCAGGAGCACGCTCAGGTAAATGTAAGTTTTAGGACATTCGGAGAGGAATATCAACTGTCTCAGCAAGCGAAGATCGCATTCATTCGTTGCTTACAAGAATCTCTTACAAATGCAGTACGTCATGGTCAGGGGACTGAAATTATAGTTTCATTGCAGTTTGAACAACAATATACGAGGTTAGAAGTTCAAGATAATGGAAAAGGAAATGTAGAATGGCAGGAAGGCTTCGGTATGAATGCGATGAAAGAGCGGGCAATGAACTTGCAAGGTCAATTGTCTGTATATACAAAGCCAGAGGAAGGAATGCTTGTTACATGTACCATACCGCGACAAACTGAAATAAAAGATGGACTTATTCGTTTATTAATTGTAGACGATCAGCCATTTGTTCGGGAAAGTTTGAGGACACTACTCGATAGATATGAAGATTTAAATGTAATCGGTTTGGCTGAGGATGGCAATCAAGCCATCGATTTGTGTGGGCGCCTTCAACCCCATGTTATACTTATGGATTTAGATATGCAGCACATGGATGGAGTCGAAGCAACCAAAAAGATTAAGCAACAATGGCCACATATCCGCGTATTGATTTTTACAACTTTTCAAGATACCGAACAGGCGTTGGAATCATTTCGCAACGGTGCGGATGGTTTTTTACTCAAATCTATTGAAACATTGGAGCTAGCTAATACGATCCGACTTATTCACAAAGGTGGGACACTGATTGATCAGGGAATGTCTCACAAAATATTTGAGAAGTTTGATGAGCAAAAAGAGACACCACAATCAAAAGCAACCGCTTATGAGCTAACAGCTAGGGAGATAGAAATATTGCAGCTAGTGGCGAAGGGACTTCGATATACTACCATAGCATCAAGGTTATATCTATCGAATGGTACGGTCAGAAATTATGCTTCCACAGCTTATACAAAGCTAGGAGTCCGTAACAAAGAGGAAGCTGTTCAAAAGGCTCTAGAAATTGGAATTATTAGACCTCTTCGATAATTAAAGCTTTTATGATAAATTAGTGTAAAAAAAGAAAAAGAAGTTGTTATGAATATCTATGAAAAAAGTCACAAACTATCCGATGGAGAGTTCAAGTGTCTTATGGGGGTGCAAAGAGAAACCTTTGAAGAAATATTATAAAAGAAAGAGGTAATTATATATACAAACCCATTTTGTATGCCGTGTATTTGGGTTAAGAATTGGCTCGATTCTAAAAAATCAATTACGCTGAGAAAGGGGTAGCACCACACATCCATCAACTTAAGGTATATTTTTATACAAAATGTGTTCTTTCCATAGAGTTTTTTATAATCTTTTCTGGATTTTATAAAAGTTGGCATATCAAATAAACCCTGACGGGCTTCAATTTTTTTACTATGCTACCTGA